>NZ_JBFBHG010000022.1:0-63168 GCF_040685095.1 Microbacterium sp. NPDC089189 | reverse complement strand
GCATCACCGGCCACCCCCCACCTTGGCGCCGAGACAGCGGGTTAAACCCACGGTCTCGGCGCGAAAGTGCTGTCTCGCGGGTCGGTGGGGCGGGGTCAGTGACGGCGGGCGGCGCGCTCGTACTGGGGCGGCCAGGGGGCGGTGACGCCGAGTTCGCCGGCGGCCCGCAGGGCGAAGTGCGGGTCGCGGAGCCACTCGCGGCCGGCCATGATCGCGTCGGCATCGCTGTCGGCGAGCACCTGCTCGGCCTGTGCGCCGGAGTCGATGAGCCCGACCGCGCTCACGGCCAGACCGGCATCGCGCACCTGACGCGCCAGCGGCACCTGGTAGCCGGGGCCGACCGTGATCTGCTGGTGGGCGACGAGACCGCCCGAGGAGATGTCGAAGAAGTCGGCGCCGGCCTCGGCGGCCCACTGCGCCACCTGCACCGTCTGCGCGATGTCCCAGCCGTCTTCGGCCCAGTCGGTGCCCGAGAAGCGCACGAACAGCGCGATCTCGGGTGCGGCACGTCGCACCGCCTCCACGATCCGGATCAGCAGGCGTGCGCGGTTGGCGAGGGGGCCGCCGTACTCGTCGGTGCGCTGGTTGGACAGCGGCGAGAGGAACTCGTGCAGCAGATAGCCGTGCGCCGCGTGGATCTCGACGACGTCGAAGCCCGCTTCGACCGACCGGCGCGCGGCGGAGGCGAAGTCGTCGACCAGCGTGTCGATCTCGGCGGGGGTCATCTCGCGGGGAGCGGCGTACCCCTCGAACGCGATCGCGGAGGGCGCGAGCGTCGGCCAGCCGCCCTGCTCCGCCGGCACCGATCCGGCCTGCCCGGAGAACGGCGACCAGGTCGAGGCCTTACGCCCCGCGTGCGCCAGCTGGATGCCGGCCGCGGCCCCGCGGCTCCGGATGGCGGCGACGATCGGCGTCCAGGCGTCGCGATGCGCATCCGACCAGATGCCGGTGTCCTCGGGCGAGATGCGGCCCTCGGGCGACACGGCGGTCGCCTCGGCGATCACGAGCCCGGCACCGCCCGAGGCGAACTGCGCCAGGTGCACGTGGTGCCACTCGCCGGCGAAGCCGTCCTGCGCGCTGTACTGGCACATCGGTGCCACCCACAGACGATTGCGCATCACGGCGCTGCGAACGGTGAGGGGACTGAACAGAGCGGTCACGGGTCTCCTCCGCGGGGATAGGGTGTCGCCATGACGGCGATGGAGTGGGATGCGGCGCACACGGGCCGGTCCCTGCGAAAGCCAACCGACGCCGATGACAAGTATTCCCGGGGTGTGGTGGGCATCCGCACCGGGTCGACGGCGTATCCCGGTGCGGCGGTGCTCGGCGTCGAGGCCGCCTGGCGCACCGGCACGGGGATGGTGCGCTACGTCGGACCGCGTCGAGCCGAGGACCTCGTGCTCGCCCGCCGGCCCGAGACCGTGACGGAGCCCGGACGCGTGCAGGCATGGGTCATCGGGTCGGGCACCGATGCCGCCGCTCGCGATGACGACGAGACGGCTGCCCTGCGCGCGCTCCTGTCGGGACCGGCTCCCGTCGTGGTGGACGCCGGTGCCCTCGATCTGGCGGTGGATGCGGCCGCGCCGGTCGTCGTCACCCCGCACCGGCGCGAGTTCGACCGGGTGCGCGCGGGCTGGGGAATCGCCGCGCTCGCCGCGGACGCGTCCGACGAGGCCCGTGCCGATGCCGTGCGAGACGTCGCCGCCAGGCTCGGCGCCGCGGTGCTGTTGAAAGGTGCCGTCACGATCGTCGCCGACCCGGAGGGCGCGGTGCGCTTCGTGCGCGCCGGAACGCCCTGGCTCGCCACCGCCGGCACCGGCGACGTGCTCGCCGGTGCCATGGGAGCCGTCGTGGCCGCCCGCGCGGCCGACGGCGCGCTCGATGCGGCGGCGTTGGCGGATGCGGCCGCCGCGGCGGCATGGCTGCACGGGCGCGCGGGGGTGGCGGCGGCATCCGCCCGCGGTGGGTCGGGCGGCCCGGTGACCGCGCTGGACGTCGCGGGGATGCTCCCCGGGATCGTCGCCGACGTGCTGGCGCTCGCCGGCCGCTGAGTCGGGCGCCCGCCGACCGGCCCGTAGGATGAGTCCGTGTCGAAGCGGGCGGTGCTGTGGATCGCGTTCCTCGTGGTCCACATCGGCGTTTCGGTTCTCGGGTGGATCATGCCCAACGAACCGATGGGCGATGTGTACCGCGTCTACGAGCCGTGGTCGTCGGCCTACCTCAACGGCGGCTGGTTCGCGCAGGTCGGTGCCGACGGCATCCAGACGAACGCCTACTACGGCTACGTGGGGCTGACCGACGCCTGGGTCTACCCGCAGCTGGCCATGCTCCCCATGCTGGCCACCTGGCTCTTCGCGTGGGCCGTGTCGTACACGCCGGCCTGGGCGATCATGGTCGCGCTCGTGGATGCGGCCGCGTTCGCGATGCTGGTCGGCCGCGGGCGTTCGCGGGGACGAAACACCGGCGCATGGTTCTGGCTGGCGTTCATCGCGCTGATGGGGCCGGTCGCCCTGTACCGGCTCGATGCGGTCACGGTGCCCCTCGGGATCGTCGGCTGCCTCTGGCTGGTGGGTCGCCCCTGGTGGGGGTCGGTGCTCCTCGCGGTGGCGACCTGGATCAAGGTGTGGCCGGCGGCCATCCTCGCGGCGGCGGTCATCGCCGTCCGTCGCCGTCTCGCCGTCGTCGGCGGGGCCGCGATCGTCAGCGCGGTGACCCTCGGTGCCGTGGTGGCGCTCGGCGGCGGGGCGTACGCGTTCGGGTTCATCGGCGACCAGACCGACCGGGGCCTGCAGGTCGAATCGCCCGTCAGCACCTTCTACCTCTGGGACCTCATGCTCGGCGGCGGATCGCGGGTGTTCTATAACCCCGACCTGCTGACGTTCGAGGTCTACGGCCCGTTCGTCGATCCGGTGATCTCGGTGATGACGCCGCTGCTCGTCCTCGCGGTCGTCGGCGTCGCGGCGCTGGGCGCGGTCAAGGCGTGGCGAGGGGCGAGCTTCGTCGCCCTGTTCCCGGCGCTCTCGCTCGCGCTGGTCACGGCGTTCATCGCGTTCAACAAGGTCGGTTCGCCGCAGTACATCGTGTGGATCAGCGTGCCGCTCGTGGTGGGTCTGGTGCTCGACCGGCAACGGTGGTGGCGTCCGGCCGTGCTCGGGCTGCTCATCGCGGGTGCCACGCAGATCATCTACCCGCTGACGTACTTCGACCTGCTCGTCGCGATGCCGTATCCGGTCGTCGTCATCACGATCCGCAACCTCCTGCTCATCGTGCTCGTCGTCTGGGCCGTCGTCATGCTCGCGCGGGTGCGCACCCGCGGACACGCGCGCCGACCGGCGGTCACGGTCTGAGTCCGCGCGGACCGCGCCCGCCCCATCCCACGAAAGGCATGATCATGCTCCTCGCATTCTCCGTAGCGCCATCCGGTACCGGTCGGGAGGACGGGTCGGTCCACGACGCCGTCGCCGCCGCCGTCACGGTCGTCCGTGAGTCGGGCCTGCCCAACAAGACCTCCAGCATGTTCACGGAGCTCGAGGGCTCGTGGGACGAGGTGTTCGACGTCGTCAAGCGCGCGACCGAGGCCGTCGAACCGTTCGGCTCTCGGATCTCGCTCGTGATCAAGGCCGACATCCGTCCCGGGTACGAGGGCGAGATCGACGCGAAGGTCGATCGCCTGGAACAGGCGATCAAGGAGTCCGCGGACTAGCTCGTCAGCCGGCGTCGGCCGGTTCGAGGGGTCGCACCTCGGCCGGGGTCTTCGACGTCTGCGCGATGTGAGCCCGGAAGACGACGACGGCGGCCACGACCATGATCGCGGCGCCGAGCCAGTAGGGCGCGGCGTGGGACACGGCGGCGTAGAGCGCGGCGGCGATGAGCGGTGCGACGGTCGACATCGCCGCGTTGAGCGAGTGGGTCGCGCCGCCGAGCCACCCCTGCTCGTCGTCGCCCACGGCGTTCGACAGGGCACCGTCCATCGCGGCCTGCGCGGCGCCTTGGCCCGCCGCGAGCATGAGTGCGCCGACGATGAACAGCCACGGCTGGGCGAGGATCGAGGCGACGAGCGCAAGCCCGATCAGACCGGTGGCCTGCGCGATGATTCCGCTGATGATGACGCCGCGCTCGCCGATGCGGGGGAGCAGGATGCCGAGCAGCACACCCTGGATGAGGATGTCCACGACGCCGATGGCTGCGGTCATCAGTCCGATCGCGGTGGGGCCCCACTGGATGGAGTCGAGGGCCAGGACGCTGAAGTTGTTCACGAAGAAGCCGAACGGCAGGGCGATCAGCGCGAGGCCGATCAGAAGTCCGCGAAGCTCCTTGCGGCCGAACGCATTCGTGAAGACGGCGAACGGCTGGACGTCGCGCAGCGCGATCGATCCGATGCGGTTATCGGGCTTCAGGCTCTCGGGCAGCAAGAAGATGCTGAGCACGGCGACGATGAGCGATGTCGCGGCTGTGACGAAGACCGGGAGCTGCAGGCTCATCGCGGCCAGCAGCCCGCCCACAGCGGGCCCGATCATCATCCCGATTCCGGAGAGCGCTCCGAGGATGCCGAAGCGTCTGGCGCGTTGCTCCGGCGGAGTGATGTCGGCGAGGTAGGCGAAGAGGGCGGGCAGGTCGCCGGCCGTCACGCCCTGGATCGCGCGCGCGAGGACGAGCACCCACAGGGCACCGCCGAGGCCGAACAGGCTCATGGCGAACGCGGCGCCGAAGGCGGCCGCGATGATGACCGGCCGGCGGCCGAAGCGGTCGGAGAGGCGGCCGAGGAAAGGCGCCACGAGGAAGGCGCAGAGCCCGTTGATCGCCTCGAGCACGCCGACCCAGATGGCCAGGTCGCTCTCGTGTGAGACGTACTGCAGCACGACGAAGGGGAGAACCGGCAGCACGACGGTCATCCCGATGACCGTCAGCATCGTCAGCACGATGAGCATCACCCAGGCGCGCTGGTCGACGCGCGCAGCAGGGCGGGATTTTTGTGGAGTCATGCCATAACTGTATCGGTACCACTTTCGGAGTCAAGTGGGTTTTGTATCGAGTTGTCGATACGATGGCGTCATGTCGACATCTGAGCCGATCGGGCGGCGCGAGCGGAAGAAGGCAGCCACGCGGAAGGCGATCTCGGACGTCGCGACGAGGATGTTCCTCGAGCGGGGTTTCGACGACGTCAGCATCCGCGAGGTCGCGGATGCCGCCGACGTCTCGCCGACCACGGTGTTCGCCCACTTCGCGCAGAAGGAGGCGCTCGTCTTCGACGAGGACGACGAACAGCGCGATCGCCTCGTGTCTGCCGTGCGCGAGCGACCGGCCGGCGTCACCGTGAACCGCGCGCTCTACGATTTCTACGCGGCCGAGATCGCCCTGAACGTCGAGGAGCACGGCGACGAGGTCGCGCGCACGTTCATGGCCTTCCTCAACGAGACCCCGGCACTTCGTGAGTACGCGGCGAGGATGTGGCTGCGCCACGAAGGCGCCCTCGCCGATGCCATCGCGGACGAACTCGGACTGTCGGCACCGACGCCCGAGATCCGGGTGTACGCCCGCTTCGTGCTGCAGATGCAGACGCTCGTCAGCGAGAGCGACGACCAGCGGGCCTCCCTCGAGGCCGGCTTCGCGATCCTCGACGGCGGCTGGTCGCCGATCGAGAGCCGGCTCGCCGAGGGGCTGGGGTGAACGCCCCCCAGCTGACGCCAGGGCGCGGACCCGGGCTGGCCGAATCGATTCGACAGGGGCCCGCCCGCGGACTACCCTGAGCCGGTGACCTCTTCGACACTCACGAAGGGGGCGGCGAAGTGGGCGCTCCTCTCGCTCGCCATCGGCAGTTTCGGCATCGGCATGACCGAGTTCACGGTCATGGGGCTCCTCCCCGAGATCGCCGAGGGGCTGCTGCCCTCCGCCTGGGCGGCGAACCCCGATGACGCGATCGCGCAGGCGGGGTGGTTGATCAGCCTGTACGCCCTCGGTGTCGTCGTCGGCGCGCCGACGATCGCCGGCTCGATGGCGCGGTTCCCGCGGCATCGCGTCATGGTGGTGCTCGCTCTCGCGCTGACCGTGTTCAACGCCCTCACCGTGCTCGCCCCGACGTTCGAGCTGGTCGCCGCATCCCGATTCCTCGCGGGGCTGCCGCACGGCGCCTACTTCGGGATCGGCGCGCTCGTCGCCGCCGACGTGCTGGGCCCCGGCAAACGCGCGCAGGGCGTGGCCTTCGTACTCACGGGGCTCACGGTCGCGAACGTCGTCGGAGTGCCGCTGGGCACCTACCTCGGCCAGGAGTACGGCTGGCGCCTCGCCTTCGCCGTCGTGGCGGGGATCTTCGCGCTCGCGACGCTCGCCATCACCGTCTTCGTGCCCCGCACGCCGGGTCAGCCCGGGCGCACGCTGCGCGCCGAGCTCGGGGTCTTCCGCATCGGGCAGGTGTGGTTCGCGCTCGGCATCGGCGCCATCGGGTTCGGCGGCTTCTTCGCCGTCTACAGCTACGTCTCACCGATGGTGACGGAGGTGGCGGGGGCTCCCGCGCAGGTCGTCCCGCTCGTCCTGGTCATCATGGGCATCGGGATGACGATCGGCAATCTGTTGGGCGGCCGGCTGTCGGACATCGACCTGCGATCGACGTTGCTGTGGGGCCTGCTCGCGCTGTCGGCGACGCTCGTGGTCCTCGCCCTCACCGCCTCATCGATCTGGATGCTGGGCGTCCTGGTGCTCGTGGTCGGGATCCTGTCGGCGGGGCTCAGCCCCGCCATCCAGACCCGGCTGATGGATGTGTCGGGTGACAACCAGTCGATCGCCGCGGCCCTCAACCACTCCGCGCTCAACATGGGCAACAGCCTGGGCGCGTTCCTGGGCGGTCTCGTGATCACGGCCGGATGGGGCTTCACCGCCCCCGCGTGGGTCGGGGCGCTGCTGACGCTGGGCGGCCTGGTCGTCGCGCTCGTGGCGTACGCCGTGCAGCGCCGCCGCGGTCGGCCGGTGCAGCTCAGCCCCGCCGTGCACGAGCCGGTGCCGTTCGACTAGCTGTTCGTCAGGCCGACAGCAGCCGGCCCAGGTGGTGGGCGACGACATCCGTTTCGATGAGGAAGCCGTCGTGGCCGAAGTCGCTGGAGATGACGGCCGCCTGGTCGCCGTCGAGCGTCCCCGGGATGCCTCGCGCGATGCGGTGCTGCCCGTCCACCGGGAAGAGCCGGTCGCTGTCGATGCCCAGCACGAGGGTGCGCGCCGTCACCCGGGTGAGGGCCTCTTCGATGCCGCCGCGGTCGCGGCCGATGTCGTGCGAGTTCATCGCCTCGACGAGGGTGATGTAGCTGTTGGCGTCGAAGCGTCGCGTGAACTTGTTGCCGTGGAAGTCGAGGTACGACTCGACGGCGAAGCGCCCGCCGCGTCCGAGCGGGCTCACCTCGGACTGCCAGGAGCGCTGGAAGCGGAGGTTCAGCTCGGTGGGGCTGCGGTAGTTGAGCAGCGCCATGCGGCGTGCGAGCGCGAGTCCGCGGTGGGGGCCGTCGCCGGCGCGCGCGTCGTAGTAGTCCCCGTGCGCGAAGCCCGGATCCATCCGGATCGCCTCGATCTGCACCGAGTTGAGCGCCACCTGGTCGGCGGTGGTCATCGGGGGAGCCGCGAGGACGGCGAGCCGTTCGACACGGTCGGGATGCGTCACGCCCCACTCGAGGGCGTGCATTCCGCCCATGGAGCCGCCGATGACGCCCGCCCAGCGGTCGATGCCCAGATGGTCGGCGAGGGCGGCCTGGGCGGCCACCTGATCGCGGATCGTCACGTACGGGAAGCGCGCGCCCCACTCGGCCCCGCGCGGGGCGATGCTGGCCGGACCCGTGGACCCCTGGCATCCGCCGAGCATGTTGGGGGCGATGACGAACCACCGGTCGGTGTCGACCGCGAGGCCTGGGCCGACGATGTTCTGCCACCAGCCGTCGGTCGGGTGCCCGGCCCCGGCGTCGCCGCGCACGTGGCTGTCGCCGGTGAGGGCGTGCAGCAGCAGGATCGCGTTGTCGCGCGCCTCGGACAGCGTTCCCCAGGTCTCGTACGCGATGCGCGCGATCGGCAGGACGGCGCCGTTCTCGGTGCGCAGGTCGCGGAACGCGGCGAAGTGGCGGTCACCGGCCGGATCGCCGTCGCGCCAGGCGCCGGTGGCCGGCGGGCGGGCCCGCATCATCCGGGCATCGGCCTCGGTGACCGGCGCGCTCGGCACCGTGTCCTCTGAGGTCTGCCAATCCATCCCCCCATTCTCCCGGGCGTTCGACCGGCACAGGGGCCGTGTTACGTCGCAGCATCCGAGGCGGTCGGGGTTCCGGGGATGTGGTCGGTGTGCTGCCCGTCGCCCCGTTCGCCGGCACAACGGCGGATCCGGCGGCCGACGCGCCGGGTGCGGGCGGTCGGATGCGGCGTGTCGGGCGTGCGGTCCGCCGTTGTGCGGGTGGGAGGCGGGTTGGGCGTCGGGTGGTGCCCAGGTGCCCGAATCGCCGGTGCCGCGCTGTCGGTCCTCTCCGTCTGTCCGCTGCGTCGTGCACAACGGCGGATGGGGCGGGCGACGCGCCGGGGGAGGCGAGGGCGGATGCGGCGTGTCGGACGTGCGGTCCGCCGTTGTGCGGCGGCGCACCAGCCCACAGCACCCCGCACCAGCTCACACCACCCCCACAGCACCCCGCACCCCCCACCGCACCCCGCGCGAACGACGGATGCCCCGGACGCGAGGCGTCCGGGGCATCCGTCTGGCAGCGGGTCAGGCGCGCGCGGCCTCCGAGAGACGGCGGGCGGCGGCGAGGGCCTGCTCGAGGTCGGCCTTCAGGTCGTCCACGTTCTCGAGGCCCACCGACAGGCGCACGAGGCCCGGGGTGACGCCGGCGGTGAGCTGCTGCTCGGGCGTGAGCTGCGAGTGGGTGGTCGAGGCGGGGTGGATGACGAGCGAGCGCACGTCGCCGATGTTGGCCAGGTGGCTGAACAGCGACAGCGAGTTGACGAACTCGCGGCCGGCGCCGACGCCGCCCTTGAGCTCGAACGACAGCACCGCGCCGACGCCCTTGGGGGCGTACGTGTTGGCCTTGGCGTACCAGGGGGAGGTGGGCAGACCGGAGTAGTTGACCGAGGCCACGTCGTCCTGGCCCTCGAGCCACTCCGCGATCTCCTGGGCGTTCTGCACGTGACGCTCGATGCGCAGCGACAGCGTCTCGATGCCCTGCAGCAGCAGCCAGGCGCTGATCGGCGCGATCGATGCACCGAGGTCGCGCAGCAGCTGCACGCGGGCCTTCGTGATGTAGGCGACGCTGTCGCCGAGCGCACCGGTGTAGCTCAGGCCGTGGTACGAGGGGTCGGGCTCGGTGAGCTCGGGGAACCGCTCGACGTTGGCCGACCAGGGGAACGTTCCGCCGTCGACGATGGCGCCGCCGATGGTCGTGCCGTGGCCGCCCAGGAACTTCGTCGCCGAGTGCACGACGATGTCGGCGCCGTGCGCGAACGGCGTGATGAGGTACGGGGTGGCGATCGTGTTGTCGACGATGAGCGGAACGCCCGCCTCGTGCGCGACGTCGGCGACCGTGCGGATGTCGAGGACGTTGATCTGCGGGTTGCCCACGGTCTCGGCGAAGAACAGCTTCGTGTTGGGGCGCACCGCGCGGCGCCACTCCTCGGCGTCGTCCTGGTTCTCGACGAACGTCGTGGTGATGCCGAGCTTGGCGAGCGTGTACTTGAACAGGTTGTACGTGCCGCCGTAGATCGAGCTGGACGAGACGATGTGGTCGCCCGCCTGCGCGATGTTGAGCACGGCGAACGTCTCGGCCGCCTGGCCGGACGCGACCAGCAGCGCCCCGGTGCCGCCCTCGAGCGCGGCGATGCGCTCCTCGACGACCGCGGTGGTCGGGTTGATGATGCGCGTGTAGACGTTGCCCGCCTCGGCCAGCGAGAACAGGTTCGCGGCGTGGTCGGCGTTGTCGAAGACGTAGGACGTCGTCTGGTAGATCGGCGTCGCACGCGCGTTCGTGGTCGGGTCGGGCTGGGCGCCGGAGTGAATCTGCTTCGTCTCGAAACGCCAGTTCTCGGGTGCGGACATCACGTACTCCTGAAAGTCTGTGGGTGTCGCGGCGGATGACGCGAACACGTCGAGGTTACGGTGCCCCTCGAGCCGCGACAACGCGCGGGACACGTGCCGTAACACCCGTCGCACCCGCGGCCGGAAACACCCGGTTCATCCGCACCGCGTAGCGTGGCAGGCATGGCGACACGACGTGCGGTGGTGACGGGCGCGAGCTCGGGTATCGGTGAGGCGACGGCGCGGGAGCTCCGCGCCCGAGGGTGGGATGTGGTGGCCGTCGCGCGACGCGCCGACCGGCTCGAGGCGCTCGAGGCGGACACCGGGGCGGTCGCCTACGCGGCCGATCTGACGGTGGCCGCCGATGTCGATGCGCTCGCCGCGTGGCTGGCCGGCACCGGTCCGGTGCACGCGCTCGTGCAGGTCGCGGGCGGCGCCCGCGGATCCGACCGTGTCGAGGACGGTCTCGCCGAGGACTGGCAGTGGATGTACGAGGTCAACGTCCTCGCCGCGCAGCGGCTCGTGGCCGCCCTGCTGCCGCAGCTGCGACGAGCGGCTGCGGTCGACGGCCACGCCGACACGCTCTTCGTCACCTCCACCGCGTCGCAGGCCGCCTATCCCGGCGGCGGCGGGTACAACGCGGCGAAGGCCGCGGAGAGCATGCTGATCGGTGCGTTGCGCCTCGAACTGAACGGCGAGCCGATCCGCGTGATCGAGATCGCGCCGGGCATGGTCCAGACGGAGGAGTTCTCGCTCAACCGTCTGCGCGGCGACCGGTCGGCCGCCGACGCGGTCTACGACGGGGTCGCCGCGCCCCTCACCGCGCACGACGTCGCCGACGTGATCTCCTACGCGCTGAACGCGCCGGGGCACGTGAACCTCGATCTCGTGACCGTGCGACCGGTGGCGCAGTCCGCGAACCACCTCGTCGCCCGTCAGCCGCTCCGCGTGCGCGAGGACTGAGGCCTCCGCCCTCAGAGCACCTGCGTGCCACCGGAGGCGGCGGGGACCGCGGGGGCCTCCGAATCGGCGAACGCCACCTTCGGGACGAAGACGAGCACCGTCGCCGCGGCGAACCCGCCCACCGCGCAGACGATCCACACGGTGAGGTAGCCGCCGAGCGACGCGGCCGTCTCGACGGCGACGGCGCCCGCGCCGGCGGCGAGCACGACCCCGAACACGGCGGACGCGAACGTGCCGCCGATCGTCTTGGTCGTGTTCGTCAGAGCGGAGGCGATTCCCGTCTGCCCGCGCGGAGCGGCGGCCGCCGCGGCGGCCGGCAGCGCCGCGACCAGGGCGCCGGAGCCGAGCCCGGCGATCGTGAGGTTGAGCAGCACCTGCCAGAGCTCGGTGTGGAACGGCACGAACAACAGGTAGCCGATGCCGACGAGCGCCGAGGCGCCGATCAGCATGAGGCGCGGGTTGGCGCGCCGGGAGGTGATCGCGAAGACGACGGCGCCCGCGATGAGCGAGACCAGGTAGACGCCGATGATGTTGGAGCGACCCGTCGCATCCAGCCCCAGTCCGTACCCGAGGGACGGATCCGTGCCGGCGTAGGTCGAGAGCGGCCCTTGCGCCCCCAGCAGGCTGATGCCGACCAGCGCCGCCGTCGCCTGCACCGGCCACATCTCGGGCCGTCGGAGGACGCGGATGTCGACGGCCGGGTCGTCTTGGCGCAGTTCGAACCGCACGAACCACGCGAAGGCGGCGAGCCCCGCCGCGAGGATGACCCAGGTCCACACGAACCCCGGGCCGTTCAGCCGAAGGAACGTGAGGGCGCCGGTGACCAGCAGCAGCGCCATGGCCAGGATGCTGAAGCCACCGGCATCCAGGCGCCGTCCCGGAACGGGCTCCGACTCGGGCACGCCGAACCAGATGACGACGCCGACGAGGGTCACGGCGATCGCCGGGATGAGGAGGGTCAGCGTGAGGTTCTCGGCCGTGGCGGCGAAGATGCGCCCCGCGGCGAGGGCCCCGATGATCGCCCCCGCCTGCAGCCCGACGACGAGCAGCCCCGCGGCGCGGCGGGTCGCCGCCACGCCGTGCCCCTGACGCCGGCCGCGTTCGAAGATCAGGGCGATCTCCAGCGGCAGCCACACCACGTAGAAGCCCTGCAGGGCCCAGGCGATCAGGAAGGTCCAGAACGATCCGGCGAAGGCGATCCACCACGTGGCGCCGGCGGTGAGGATCGTGGCGATCAGCAGGATCCGCTTGTGCCCGTACATGTCGCCGAGCTTGGCGAGCACCGGGACGACGAGGGCCGAGAGCAGCAGCTGTGCCGCCTCGAACCAGTTGACGTCCGCGTCATGCACCCCCAGGTGGACGACGATGTCTGAGAACAGGGGCACGTAGTAGCCCTGCAGGATGCCGCTCACGACCTCGACGATCACGAACCATCCGATGAGGGCGGCGGTGATGCCCAGCGCGGAACGGCGGAGCGTGTGAGAGCTGCGGCCAGTGCCCGTTCGGATCATGGCGAAACGCTACACCGCGCCGGGCTCTAGGCTGGGCCGGTGACGAACGCGCAGAACACCGCCCCGCCCGAACGAGAGATCCTGACGTGGGACGGTTTCGGCGAGGCCAGCCGCGACATGGCCCGCGACGTGATCGCCGCTGGCTTCGTGCCCGAGGTCGTCGTCGCCATCGCGCGCGGCGGGCTGCTCCCCGCGGGCGCTATCGCCTACGGGCTGGGGGTGAAGAACTGCGGCGCGATCAACGTGGAGTTCTACACCGGCATCGGCACCGTGCTGGCCGCCCCCGAACTCCTGCCGCCCGAGCTCGACATGACGTATCTGGACGGCCGACGCGTGCTCCTCGTCGACGATGTCGCCGACAGCGGTCGCACGCTGGATCTCGCCGTCCGACTTCTCACCGAGCAGGGCGCCGACGTGCGCTCCGCCGTGATCTACACCAAGCCGACCACGATCATCCAGCCCGATTTCAGCTGGAAGGACACCGATCTGTGGATCGACTTCCCGTGGTCGTGGCAGGGCTCGGTCATCGAAGAGGACGCGGGCCTTCCCGGCTCGGCGTGAGCCCGCATGGCGTCATCGCTCGACGAGCTCGCTGACGCGGGTCTGATCGACTCCGGCTGGGCACGAGCGCTGGCCCCCGTGGCCCCGCAGATCGCGGCCATGGGGGAGCGCCTGCGTGCCGAGAACGCCGCGGGGCGGTCGTACCTCCCCGCCGGCGACCGGGTGCTCCGCGCATTCCAGCGGCCGCTCGCCGACGTGCGTGTGCTGATCGTCGGGCAGGACCCGTACCCGACGCCGGGGCATCCGATCGGACTGTCGTTCGCGGTGGAGGCCGATGTGCGACCGCTGCCCCGGAGCCTCGGCAACATCTACCGCGAGCTCCACGACGACCTCGGCATCGAGCCGGCGGCGCACGGCGATCTGTCCGCGTGGGCGGATCAGGGCGTGCTGCTGCTGAACCGCGTGCTGACGGTGACGCCGGGCGCGGCGGGATCCCACCGCGGATGGGGCTGGGAGAGCGTGACCGACCACGCCATCCGGGCGCTCGCCGCCCGGGGCGGCCCGCTCGTCGCGGTGCTCTGGGGGCGCGACGCGGCGACCGCGGCGCCGCTGCTCGGCGAGACGCCGATCATCTCGTCCGCGCACCCGTCGCCGCTGTCCGCGCGTCGCGGCTTCTTCGGCTCCCGGCCGTTCTCGCGAGCGAACGAGCTGCTCGCGCAGCAGGGCGGCGCGGCGGTCGACTGGCGTCTGCCCGCGTAGGCTGGGCGCCATGCTCGAGGAGGAATACGACCGGTCCCGCCGCCGCCTGCCGCGGCACCTGCGGCGCACCTCGTCGGCGGACCAGCAGCCGTTCGCCTACGCCATCCGCGCGGCGACGCCGGCCGACATCCCCCACATCCGCGAGATCTACAACTACTACGTCACGAACTCCGTCGTCACCTTCGACGAGAAGAAGTGGTCCCTTGCCAAGTGGCGCGAGAAGTTCGCGCTGCTGCAGAAGCTGCAACTGCCCTTCCTCGTGGCCGAGAGCCCGTCCGGGCAGCTCCTCGGGTACGCGCTCGTGCAGCCCTGGGCGGGCAAGTCCGCCTTCCGCTACACGGTCGAGGACTCCATCTATCTCGGGCAGGCGGCATCCGGCAAGGGGCTCGGCCGGGCGTTGCTGGAGGCTCTGATCGAGGCGTGCGAGGAGAAGGGCATCCGCGAGCTCGTCGCCGTCATCAGCGACAAGGGCGCTGAGGGCTCGCTCGCCCTGCACGAGAAGCTCGGGTTCGTTGAGGTGGGCCGGATGGGGCGCGTCGGCTTCAAGTTCGGCCGCTGGCTGGGCACCATCTACCTGCAGAAGTCGCTGAAGCCCCGCAAGAAGCGCGGCCTCTTCTCGCGCTGACCGCGCCCGGCGCGCCCGAGCCGCGTCAGGGGAGTGTGGGGATGGCGGCGAGGAGCCGGCGCGTGTAGTCGGCTCCGGGGGCGCGCAGCACGCGGCTCGTCGGCCCCTCTTCGACCGTGCGGCCGTCCTTCAGCACCAGCACGCGATCGCAGAGGTTCTGCACGACGCCGATGTCGTGCGACACCATGACCAGCGTCAGCCCGTCGCGCTCGCGCAACCGGCCGATGAGCGCCAGGATCTGCGCGCGCACCGTCACATCGAGCGCGGAGAGGGGCTCGTCGCCCACGAGGAGCCGCGGCCGATGCACGAGGGCCCGCGCCAGGGCGATCCGCTGCCGCTGCCCGCCGGAGAACTCGTGCGGATAGCGGTCGGCGGCGTCGGCGGGAAGGTCGACGTCCTCGAGGACCTCGGCGATCCGTGCCCGGCGGTCGCCGTCGATGCCGAGCGCCCACAGCGGCTCTCCGACGATGCGTCCGACGCTCATGCGCGGGTCGAGAGAGGCGTACGGGTCCTGGAACACGATGCCGGTCTCGCGGCGCAGCCAGTGCAGGCGGCGCGCGGACGCGCCCGCATCCACCGGCCGGCCGGCGAACTCGACGGTTCCCGCCGTGGGGCGGTCGAGGCCGAGCAGGAGGCGGATGAGGGTGGACTTGCCCGACCCGGACTCGCCGATGATGCCGAGAGCCGAGCCCTCCTCGACCTCGACGCTGACCGCATCGAGTGCCGTCGTGAGCGCGCGCGGCCCGAACGGCGCCGTGCGGGCGCCGTGGTGGATGCGGGTGAGCCCGTGGCCCGCCAGGAGCACGCTCATGAGGTTTCCTCCCCGCGATCGGGACGCCACAGCGTCGCAGTGGCGTCCCGCAGGAGCCCGCGCGTGACCTCGTCGCGCGGAGCGGTGAGGAGATCCGTCACCGCTCCGGTCTCGACGATGCGGCCGGATTCCATGACGACCGCGTGGGTGGCGACACGGGAGAGCACGGCCAGGTCGTGGGTGATGAAGACGAGCGACATGCCGGCATCCGTCACGAGCTCCAGCAGCAGGTCGAGGATCTCGGCCTGGATGGTCACGTCGAGGGCGGTGGTCGGCTCGTCGGCCAGGAGCAGCGCGGGTTCGCACGCGAGGGCCATCGCCAGCGCGACGCGCTGACGCTGCCCGCCCGAGAGCTGGTGCGGGTAGCGGTCGACGATGCGCTCCGGGTCGGGCAGGCGCACCCGTGCCGCGCCCGCGACGGCGGCGCGACGACGCGCGGCGCGCCCGAGGCGCTGGTGGATGCGGGGGCTCTCGGCGATCTGACGCCCGACGGTGCGCACCGGGTTCAACGCGGTCTGCGGCTCCTGGAACACGATGCCGATCTCGGCGCCGCGGATGCGGGCGAGCTCGCGATCGGGAGCGCCGAGCAGCTCGCGGCCGTTCCAGCGGATGCTGCCGGTCGCGGTCGCCCCGTCGGGGAGGAGCCCGAGCACGGCCAGCGCCGTGAGCGACTTGCCCGAGCCCGACTCGCCGATGATCCCGAGGCGGGCGCCGTCGGGCACGCGGAAGGAGATGCCGTCCACGACGCGGGCACCGTCGAACTCGACGGTGAGGTTCTCGACCTCGAGGCTCACGCGACCACCTCCGGCACGTGCGTGCGGGCGCGCCGCGCGGCGCCCCCGCGTCGGCGGAGCGTGGGGTCGGTGGCGTCGCGCAGACCGTCGCCGAGCAGGTTGAAGCCCAGCACGGTCAGCGTGATCGCCAGACCCGGCCAGACCACCGACAGCGGATGCACGGTGATGTACTGCTGGAGCTGAGCGAGCAGCAGCCCCCACGACGGCTGGGTGACGGGCGCCCCGAACCCGAGGTAGGACAGCCCCGCCTCGGCGAGGACCGCCACCGCCATGCCCCACGACAGCTGCACGATGAACACGGGGGCGACGTTGGGGAAGAGATGGCGGGCGAGGATCTGCACCGGCGTGAGACCCGAGGCGCGCGCGGCCAGGACGAAGTCGCTCTGCAGCACACGACGCAGCTCGGGTCGGGTGACGCGGGCGATGTTGACGCCGAACCCGATGCCGACCGACCAGACCACGACGGCGAGCGAACCGCCCCAGACCGCCGAGATCATCATCGCGATCAGCAGCACCGGGAAGGCGATGAGGATGTCGACGAACACCGCGACCGACTCGCGGACCCAGCGGCGGGTGAGGGCGCCGAGCGAGGCGAAGACCACGCCGATGACCGTCGAGATGAGTCCCGCGCCGATCGCGACGACCAGGGTCGTGCGGGACCCGGCCATGAGCAGGCTGAGGATGTCGCGCCCGGTCGCATCGGTGCCCAGGAGGTGGGGGACACCCGGCCCCGCCCAGCGTGCGGCGATGTCGGTGCGCTGGGGGTCGAACGGCGTCCAGAACACGGCGACGAGCGCCGTCAGCGCCACGACGGCGATGACGATGATCCCGAAGGCGCCGGTGGGGAGCGCCCAGAGCCGGCCGAACCAGCCCGAGCGTCGCGGCGTCGCGCGCGCGGTCATGACGCCGACTCCCGCTGACGGGGATCGAGGGCCCGGTGGAGCAGGTCCACGAGGAACCCGATGACGAGGACGAAGGCGGTGAGGGCCAGGAGCTCGCCCTGCACCTTCGGAATGTCGCGGTTGCCCACATCCGCCACCAGCATGCGGCCGATCCCCGGCAGCGTGAACAGCTGCTCGATGACGACCGCGCCCACGATGATGCCCGCGACCTGGAGTCCCAGGACCGAGATCACCGAGAGGCCGACGTTCGGCAGGCCGTGCCGGAGCAGAGCCCGCGTGCGCGTCAGTCCCTGCGCGGCGGCGGTGCGGACGTAGTCCTGTCCGACGGCTTGGAGGGTGGCGCTGCGGACGAAGCGCAGGAGCATCGCCCCCTCGACCACGCCGATCGTGAGGGCGGGGAGCACGAGGGCCCGGAGCGCCGCGGCCGGGTCATTCCATCCGGCGCGGGGGAAGCCCTGCGCCGGCAGCCAGGCGAGCCAGACGGCGAACACCACGACCAGCATCATGCCCGCCCAGACGACGGGGACCGCCGCGAGCGCCTGCGCGCCCACGCCGATCGTGGTGCCGCTGGCGCGCCCGCGGCGCAGCGCCGACACGACGCCCAGCGGACCGGCGATGAGCAGGGCGATCACGAGGGCGAAGACGCCCAGCGGCACCGTCACCTGCGCCTTCTGCCAGAGCTCGGTGGTGACCGGCGTGCCCGTGAGCAGAGACGTGCCGAGATCACCGCGGAAGACCCCGCCGATCCAGTCGACGTACTGCGCGGCGAGGGGCACATCCAGGCCGAGCCGGTCGCGGATGGCGGCGATCTGCTCGGGCGAGGAGTTGGTGCCGGCGATGAGCTGCGCCACGTCGCCGGGGAGCACCCGCAGCGACAGGAAGATGATCACGCTGGCCACGGCCAGGCCCACCACGAGCAGGCCCAGCCGTGTCAGCGTGTATCGGATCACCTCGTGCCGAGCTCGGTCACGTTGAAGCGCTCGTTGACGTTGACCGACGGGGCGCCGGTGATGTCGGAGGCGACCGCCACGACCGAGGCGCCGTTGTACAGCCAGTCGGCCGCGGCATCCTCGGACACGATCCGTGCGGCCTGCGCGAGGAGGTCGGCCGCCTCTTCGTCGCTGGTCGCGGCGCGTGCCTGCGCGTAGAGCGCGGTGACCTCGGGGTTGTCGTACGTGAAGTAGTACGACGGGTCGGCCCAGTTCTCGAAGTCGCGCGCCTCGGTGTGCAGCACGAAGCTCAGGTCGTAGTCCTTGTTCGTGTAGACGTCCTGCAGCCAGGTCGGGAAGTCCACCGACTCGACCTCGAGCGTGATGCCGACCTCGGCAAGGTCGGAGACCAGCAGCTGCGGGATCGTCTCGGTGTAGAACGAGGGGATGGTGAGGGTGAGCGAGATGCCCTCGGCGCCGGCGGCCGTGAGCAGCGCGCGTGCAGCCTCCGGGTCGTAGGGCGCGACATCCGACAGATCCTCGTACCCGGGATCGAGCGAGGGGATGGGGCCGTACTGCGTCTGGCCGGCGCCGATCGCCTCGACGAGCGCGTCGTGGTCGATGGCCTGGCGGATGGCCTGGCGCACGCGCTGGTCGGCCAGGGGGCCCTCGGTCTGGTTGAACGCGAGCGTTCCCTTGTCGGTCGACTCGCCCAGCACGACGGCGAAGTCGCCGTTCGCCTCGATCTGGTCGGTGAAGTTCGGGTCGAAGCCGGTCACGACGTCGACCTCGCCCGCGAGGGCGGCGTTCAGGGCCGACTGGGTGTCGGGGATGTAGGAGAAGACCACCTCGTCGGCGGCTGCCGGGTCGCCCCAGTAGCCGTCGTAGCTCGCGAAGGTGATGCTGTCGCCCTGCGACCAGTCCTCGAGGACGAACGGACCAGTGCCGTTGGCCGCGGTCTGGTAGTCGACGGTGTCGCCCTCCTTGAGGACGATGCCCGCGCGACCGGTGAGGTTCCACAGGAGCTGGGAGTCGGGCTCCGCGAGGGTGAGCACGATGTCCTGACCGTCGGCGGTGATGGAGGTGACGCCGGCGAGGGTGTCGGCATCGACCCATTCCGCCGTGTCGCGGTGCTCGGTGAGCGACCACACCACGTCCTCGGGGGTGAGCTCCTGGCCGTCGTGGAAGGTGACGCCCTCACGCAGCGCGAAGGTGTAGGTCAGGCCGTCCTCCGACACGGACCACTCGCTCGCGAGCGCGGGGACGATCTCCTGCTCGGGGGTGCGGGCGACGAGCCCCTGGTACACGTTGTCGATCAGGATCTGATCCAGCGCCGCTCCGGAGGTCTGCCGGATGTCGAGGTTGGAGGGTTCGAGGACGAGACGGACGGCGACCGAGGTGTCTGCGGCGGCGTCGTCGGTCGAGCCGTTCGGTGCGCAGGCGGTGAGTCCGAGGGCGGCGACGGCGACGAGCGCGGCGGCCACCAGAGGGGTACGACGGGACATGGACGAGTCCTTTCCGCCCGGAGGGCGGGGTGTGCGGTGAGGACGGGGAGGTGCGGTGACCAGCCTAGATCGAGGGCGCCGGCGCCCAGGGCCCGGGCGCGTCACAAACGGAAAGCATCAGAGGGCGTCGATCTGTTCCCGAACCAGCGCCGCGAGGGGGACGGGAATCTCCTCGTGCACGTTGTGGTGCGCGGGGACGACGGTCACGGCGGCCGTCGGCACACGGGACAGGAAGGCGGCGGCGTCCGCCTCGGTGACGTATCCCTCCTCTCCGCGGATGAGGGTGACGGGGGCGGTCACGGCGGCGAGATCGTCCCATCCGGATGCCGACAGGACGGCGCGCAGCGGATCGGGAGCGTCGGCGGGCGCGGATGCGGCGGGCGCCGCCGCGGCGGCGGCGGCGGCCAGGTGCGCGAAGTGGTGCTTCCACTCGACACGACCGTCGGGGCGCACCCGCGAGTTGAGGAACACGCCGCGGGCTGCGGCCTCCCGCGTCCCGCCGAGCCCGAACGCCAGCGCGCGCTCGACGAGTTCGTCGCGGTCCGTCCAGTCGGTCGGGCCGGCGAAGAAGGAGCGCACCTGGGACGGCCCGGCCGAGGGGTCGACGCCCGGCGTGATGTCGACGATCACGAGGCGGGCGACGCGGTCGGGGTGGGCCGCCGCGACGGCCGCCGCCGTGAGGCCCCCGAGCGAGTGGCCGACGAGGACCTGCGGGCCATCGGTCCACGCGGCGAGAGCGACCGCGACGTCCTCCGCCAGCAGACGCGGCGCGTACGCCGCGTCGTCGCGCCAGGAGGAGTCGCCGTGCCCGGCGAGGTCGATCGCCAGCGCGGGGGCGTCGAGCGCGAGGATCGTCGTGTCCCAGGTGTGCGCGTTGAGGCCGGCGCCGTGGAGGAAGGTGACCTCGGGCGGGGCATCGCCGAAGCGCAGCGCCGACAGGTGCCTCCCGTCGGCGAGCGTCAGCTCGAGCCGTCGCACCGGCGGCAGCGTCGCCGAACGGCCGATGTCGCGAGCCTGGTCGGGGAGGAAGGAGAACTCGTCGAAAGCGTCGTCGGTCACCCCGGCATGCTACGGCGCGGGAGGGTCGATGGCATCTCGGACGTCCTCCCGTGACCCGGCGTGACGCGGCGCCCGCGCGCGAGAGCGGTGTCGTGCCGTCCCCGGCCGTGCCCTCGGCGCGGTCGCTAGGGTGGAGGCATGGCCCAGGAGCGACGCGTGCATCTGTCGAAGTCGGCCCCGGAGGCCTACCAGGCCTTGGACGCCTTCTCGAAGGCGGTGGGGCGTGTGGCCGCCGACGCCGGGATCGAGCCGCGGCTGACCGAGATCGTCCAGCTGCACGCCTCGCAGCTCAACGGCTGCGCGTTCTGCGTGCGCGTGCACGTGGACCGGGGCGTGGCGGCGGGGCTCGATGCCGACACGATCGCGCAGGTGGCGACATGGCGCGAGTCCGGGGTGTTCACCGAGCGCGAGCGTGCGGCGCTGGAGCTGACCGAGGCCTTCACCTTCATCGCCGACGAGGGGATCACCGACGAGCTGTACGACCGCGTCGGCTCCATCCTCAGTGAGGGCGAATACGTCGCGCTGAGCTGGATCATCGTGTCGATCAACGCCTTCAACCGGGTCGCGATCGCCGGGCGTTACCCGGTGCCTCCGCGCGCCGCCGCTCAGACATGACGCCCGCGATCCGCGGTGCGCAGGCCGGTGCGGTCAACTTCCGCGACGTCGGTGGTCTGCCCGCGGCATCCGGCGTCACCCGGCACGGCGTGCTCTTCCGCTCCGGCACGCTGGCGCGGCTCGAGGCACCCGCGCAGTCCGAGATCGCCCGACTCGCCATCCGCCGCGTCGTCGACCTGCGCGACGACGCCGAGGTGGCGTCGGAGCCGAGCAGGCTCGAGCCGCCCGTCGCCGACACCGTGCGCGTACCCCTCTTTCTGGGGTCGGTCGCGTCGTTCTTCGCGAACGACGTGAGCCTCGGCGAGCTGTACGCCCACATCGTCGACGACTCGGCACCGCGTCTGGTCGAGGTCGCACGCGCGGTGATCGGCGTTCAGCCCGTGCTCGTGCACTGCACGGCCGGGAAGGATCGCACCGGCGTATCCGTGGCGATGGTGCTGGCGGCGGCCGGGGTGGAGGAGGACGCCGTCGTGGCGGACTACGCGCGCACCGCGTCGATGCTGTCGCCGGAACGGAACCGGCGCATCGTCGCGTGGCTGCGCGCCGCCCACCCCGACGCCGTGCACCTCGAAGAGCTGGCGACGGCGTCGCCCGCGCCGGTCATGCGCGATCTGCTCGACGGGATCCGTGCGCGATACGGGTCGGCCGCCGACTACCTGCGGGCCGCGGGTCTCGGTGACGACGAGGTGCGCGAGCTCCGACGCGTGCTGGTGGCGCCCGAGGGCTGAGCGCGCAGCCGCGGTCGGGCCCTTCCGGAACCGAGACGAAGAACAGGTGAGGCTAGCCTTTCCTTGGCGTATACTTCTGGTGTCATGCCCGAGATCGCCGTTCACAACGCCAGCGCCTGCCGTGCTTCCAAGCACGCGAGGGCGCAGCATCTCGTGACCGCCGACGAGACCTCTCTCGACGATCTCGAGATGCTGCTGGCGACGCTTCCGCTGTGCTCGACCGGACGCGTGTTCGTCGAGGTGCCTGATGCCGAGCACATCGCCGACATCCGGGTGCCCGCGCGGATGACGATCACCTGGCTCGCGCGGAACGCGCGCTCCGGCGCCCCCGGCACCGGCCTCGCCTGCGCCCCCGGAGCGGCGCTCAGCCGCGCGGTCACCGCCTGGGCCGACGAGATGCTCTGCGACGCGGCGTGCACCACCTCGGTGACGCTCCTCGGCGGCTTCCTCGGGACGGCCGACATCGTCGACCACCTGACGGAGCGCTGCGCGATCGCCGCCGACCACATCCGCACGCCCGCCCGTTTCGGGCTCGCGACCGCGCGCTGAGCCGTCGCGCGACGGCCGCGTTCAGCGCGGGATGTACCGACCGTCCGCCAGGCCCGCCTCGATCTCGAAGCGATTGCGGAGCGGATCGCGTCCCGCGATCGAGTAGAGCACCGGCATGAGGAACCCGTAGCGCCGCCATTGCCGCTCGTGCACCGACTCGTGGGCGATGAGTCGGTCGTCGACGGGGCCGTCGCCGGTCAGGAAGCAGTGACCGACGCACACGCCGCCGCGCGGGAACGCCCAGCCCGGAAGGCCGCGGAACACCCGCAACCGGCCGTGACGCTCGACGCGGCCGCGGCTCCACAGGGTCCCCCAGACCCATCCGACCGTGCAGCCGTAGGCGTACCCCAGAGCGCTGACGGGGGAATCGAGCAGGAACGGTGGGATCCAGCGGTCGATCGAGCGCCCGCGCGCCACGGCCGCGTCGGCGCGCTCGCGCCAGCCCGCCGGCGGGCGTGCGGCGCTCATGCCAACGCTCCGACGAGACGGAGCAGCGTGCCCATGTCGGCGGCTGCGCTCGCCGGCGACGCGGGGGCGAAGCCCGACAACGACGCGCCGGCCAGGGGCACGCGCGCCCGCAGGGCCTTGATCGAGGCGATGACGTCGCCGAGCGCCGGGCCGAAGGGCGCGGAATCCTTGACGCCGGGCATGTCGGCGGGATCGAGCACATCGACATCGACGTGCACGTGCACGGCATCCACTCCGAGCGCGGCCACCGTCTCGGCGAGAAGGTCGGTGTCGCTGAGTGACGCCGCGGGCAGATGGTGGATGCCCGCCTCGGCGATGTACCGGCTCTCCTCGTCGTCGAGTTCCCGTGCGCCGACGAGGATGACGTCGGTCGGGGAGACGAGGCCCGCGGGGAGGGCCAGGTCGGGGGCGCCGGTGCCCAGCGCTGCGCGCAGGGCCATTCCGGCGAAGGCGCCGGAGGGAGAGGTCTCGGGGGTCTGCAGGTCGCCGTGCGCGTCTGCCCAGACCACCGCGATCCGCCCCGCCTCGGCGGACCGTGCGATCGCGGCGACCGCGACGGCGCAGTCGCCGCCCACCGTCAGCGCCCGCTCGTCGCTCGCGGCGAGCTCGAGGGCGAGCCGCTGCTGCACCTGGCGCAGCGCGCTGTAGCGCAGCACGCCTGTTCCGAGCGACTCGCCGGCTTCGAGCGGCACGTCGACGCGGGCGCATGCCGACCGCGGCAGGTCGCCCTCGATCGCCTCGGCACCGTCGATCAGCTGCATGGCACGGGCGGAGGGGGACCCCTGCCATTGGGGGACGATCAGGAACCGCGTCATGTCGACTCCAAGAAGAGGGGCGGCGGGGTCGCGCAGCCGCGACCCCGCCGGGGGATCACTGCTGGTGCTGCGAGGGCAGCTGCTGCTGCTGTGCGTCGGCCTGCGCGCCGCCGGCGCCGAGGGCGCTCTGCTGGCCGCCCGACTTCAGCGCGGCGAGGCGCGCTTCGACCTCGGTGAGCTCGCCGACGTCCTCGAGGCTCTCGAACTGCGCGTCCAGGCTCGACGCGGCCAGCTCCTGCTTGCCCGCGGCCAGTGCCTCCTGGCGGCGGATCTTGTCTTCGAAACGACCGATCTCGCTCGTGGGGTCGAGGACGTTGACGCTCTTGATCGCGTCGTGGACCTTGTTCTGCGCCTCGGCCACCTTGGCACGCGCGAGCAGCTCGCTGCGCTTGGCGCGAAGCTGGTCGAGCTTCGTCTTCATGCCGTTGAGGCCGTCCTTGAGCTTGTCGACGACCTCGGTCTGGGCGGCGATCTGCGGGGCGGAGGCCTTCGCCTCGTTCTCCTCCGAGATCTGACGCTGTAGGGCGATCTTGGCCAGGTTGTCGAACTTGTCGGCATCGGCGGCGTTGCCCGCCGTGCGCATCTCGTCGGCCCGACGGCTGGCGGCCAGGGCCTTGCTGCCCCACTCCGCCGCGGCCTGCACGTCCTCCTGGTGGTCGCGCTCCAGGAGGCGCAGGTTGCCGATCGTCTCGGCGATCGCGGCTTCCGCGTCGGCGATGTTGTTCGTGTAGTCGCGCACGAGCTGGTCGAGCATCTTCTGCGGGTCTTCCGCGGAATCGATCATCGAGTTGATGTTCGCGCGCACGAGGGTGGAGATACGCCCGAAGATGGACTGCTTGGCCATCGTGTTTCCTTTCGTCAGGGGTCGAGGGGAGAGATCAGAAGCGTCCGCCGCCGCGGCGGGAACGCCCGCCGCCGCTGAAACCGCCGGAGCGCGAGCGCGAGCCGCCGGAGCTGAATCCGCCGCGGGAGCCGCCCGAGCTGAAGCCGCGGGAGCCCCCGCGGGAGCCGCCGAAGCCGCCGCCGCGCGAGCCGCCGAGCATCGAGCCGATCAGGATGCCGCCCAGGAGGCCCCCGAGGTCGTCGCCGCCGGAGGGGGCGAAGCCGGCCACATCCGATTGCGCGGACGAGGTCGCGTCCGCTGCCAGCCGGGAGGCGCGCTGTGCGGCGGTCAGAGCGTCTTCGGGTGCCGAGGTCGCGCTCTGCTGCGCCACGGCGAACGACGCCCGCGCATCGGCGAGCCGGGTGCGTGCGGTTGCGCCGATCGCTCCGCGGCGCGAGGCGATGAAGTCCTCCGCCGCCGTGATCTGCGCTTCGGCCTGGGCGAGGGCGGCGGGGAGGAGCTGTCGTGCGTGCTCCCGCCGTGCCGCGGCGTCACGGGCGGCCTGAAGAAGCTCGTCGAGCTGCTGGTCGGCCGTCTGCAGGCGCTGCAGTCCGCCGATCGGATCGGACGCCGCGTCGGCGCCCAGCTCGGCCCGCGCGACGGCGACCGCCGCGTCGAGGCGGCCGTCCGGGTCGGCGAGGGCCGAGGCCGCCGCGATGTCGCGTTCCACCTCGGCGCGGAGGGGGCCGAGCGCCGCCGCGGCGGAGGCGAGCTGCTCCCCGAGCGTGCGCACGGCGCCGGCCAGCTGCCGGGCCTGCGCCACGGCCTCTTGGGCGGCGCGGATGGCGACCGCGGCGGGCCCGGTGGAACCGGCGGCCAGCGCTGCGGCCGCGTCGGAGAGCTGGGCGTCCGCGAGCGAGAGGCGCTTGCGGGACTCGGAGGCGTTGTCGGCGACCGTGGTCAGGGCGGCGGGGGAGTAGGTGTGCGTGAGCGAGGCCATTGCGGCGTCGGCGGCGTCGGTCTCCTGCCCGGCGCTCGCGCGCTCGGTCTGCAGCGCCGTCAGCGCCGCGGGTGCGTCCTTCTCCAGCTGCCGCAGCTCGTCGAACGCGGCCGTCTGCGCGTCGAGACGCTCGGAGGCCGCGCGGCTGAGCTCGAGCGTCTGCTCGTGCCAGGCCCTCGTCTGTGCGTCGGAGTCGGGGATCTCGTCGTCGAGCTGCTGCCGCAGCGCGAACGCCTGGTCGAGCTCGGCACGGGATGCCGCGATCGCCTCGGCGAAGCCTGCCGTGGCCGCGTCGCCGAACTGCGCGGCGGCGAATCCGACCTCCTGCTCGCTCCGGCGGATGGCGTCGTCGGTCTGGACGAGCGCCGCGGCCGCCCGCTGCCCGAGCGCCTCCGTGCTCTCGGCCGGCGCGGTGGCTCGCCGGCGACGGCGGGCACGCACGACGAAGAACGCGGCGACGCCGATCAGGGCGACGACCGAGACCACCAGCACGATCACCCCGGCATCCACGCCCGATCCCTCGGATCCGCCGTCGGTCGGGGTGGTCACCGATCCGCCGCGGGAGGCCTCGGTGATGCCGTCCGCCGCGGCATCCACGACGCCCGCCCAGTCGTCCTCGCGCAACGCGGGAAGGATGTGCTGCTGCTCGATGGCCGTCAGCTGGTCGGCGCTGAGCGGACCCGAGGTGTCTCCGGAGAGATAGAACTGCCGATCGTCCACGGCGACGGCGAGCAGGTACTGGCTCGGGCCCAGCCCGTTCTGCGTCGCCGTGTCGTTCGCCCAGTCCTCGGCCGAGGCGGGATCGCTGAAACGATCGACATACACGACCCACAGATCCAGACCGGTCGCGGTCACGAGTTCTTCGAGACGTGCCTCGGCGGCGTTCAGCTCGCTCTGCCCGAGCACGGCGGATTCGTCGAGCACGTAGCTCGATCCGAGCGACGGGGGCGGAGCAGCCCAGACGGGGCCGGCGCCCCAGAGGACCGCGACGATCGCGGCCACGAGCACAACAGCCCAGCGCGGTCGCATCGATGGCCTCCTTCGGGCAGGGATGACGCCCGTCGTCGAGCCTATACAGTGCGCCTTGGCATCCGCCATGAGCGCGTCGCTGCGTCCGCGGCGGCGGTGTTGTGGGTACGCTGGCGCACCGTTATGGATGATCGCTACGGATCGGATGTGCTCGCCACCGGATGGCGTCAGCGCAATGCCCGCACCCTGCCCGAGGTCGAAGCCGTGCGCGGCGAGGTGATCGAGGTGGCCGAGGACGGCTTCTGCGGCGCGGTCACGACGATCAGCGGCGGCCTCGTCGAGCTCGAGGACCGTCACGGACGGCGGCGGATGTTCTCGCTCGGCCCCGGGTTCCTGGTCGATGGTCGGGCGGTGAAGCTCATCGCCCCCGTCGTGAAGCCTCCCAGCGGCCCGCAGCGGACGGCATCCGGATCGTTCGCCGTCGCCGATCAGCGTGCGCGCGTCGCCCGATCCAGCCGCATCCTCGTGGAGGGCCGTCACGATGCGGAGCTCGTCGAGAAGGTGTGGGGCGACGACTTGCGCGTCGAGGGCGTCGTCGTCGAGTACCTCGAGGGCATCGATCTGCTGCCCGCCCTCCTCGAGGAGGAGCCGCCGACCGCCGACCGGCGCTACGGGGTTCTCGTCGACCACCTCGTGCCGGGGTCCAAAGAGTCCCGGCTCACCGCGGAGATCATGCGCGGTCGACACGGCGCGCACCTCGCCATCGTCGGCCACCCCTACATCGACGTCTGGCAGTGCGTCACGCCCCGCGCGCTCGGCATCGCGGCCTGGCCCGAGGTGCCGCGCGGGATCGACTGGAAGACCGGCGTCTGCCGGGCGCTGGGCTGGCCGGCGAACGACAAAGCCGACCTCGCCCGCGCGTGGAAGCGCATCCTCGGCACCGTGCACAGCTACCGCGACCTCGAACCGGCGCTCCTCGGGCGCGTCGAGGAGCTCATCGACTTCGTCACCGCGTGAGGTCGCTGGGTAGCCTGGAGGGGTGACCGACCCCGCGCCTGGAATGTTCCGCGACCGCCCCGTCTCCTTCGTCCGCCGAAGCGGGCGGATGTCGGACGGCCAGGAACGCGCCTGGGCGGAGCTGTCGGACCGGTACGTGCTGACCGTGCCGCGGGATGTGGCCGCCACATCCGTCGCCCGGGGCGCCTTCGTCGACCCCGTCGCGGTGTGGGGGAGGGATGCTCCCCTGGTCGTGGAGATCGGATCCGGGCAGGGCCACGCGATCGTCCACGCCGCGACGACGCGGCCCGACGTCGACTTCCTCGCCGTCGAGGTCTTCCGTGCCGGGCTCGCGCGCACGATGCGGGATGTGGCCACGGCGGGCGCGACGAATGTGCGCATGGCCGAGGCGAACGCACCGGAGGCGCTGGAGCACCTGCTGCCCGCAGGATCGGTCGATGAGCTGTGGCTCTTCTTCCCCGACCCGTGGCACAAGAACAAGCACACCAAGCGGCGCCTGGTGCAGCCCGACTTCCCGCCGCTCGCCGCCCGCGCGCTGCGCCCCGGGGGCGTGCTGCGCATGGCGACCGACTGGGAGGACTACGCGCTGCAGATGCGCGCCGTGCTCGACGACGACGACGCGTTCGTCCGAGACTTCGAGGGGGAGTGGGCGCCGCGCTACGACGGCCGCGTGCTCACCGCGTTCGAGCAGAAGGGCCGACGGGCCGGCCGCGACATCCGGGACCTGACCTACGTGCGACGGGAGGGCTGAGGTGCCCGGCGCGGCGACGTCCGCGCGGGTGACACCCCGGGTGTGGGTCGTGGTCGCGGCGCTGCTCGTGTGCCTGGCCGCCCCCGCCTTCTTCGTGCTGCTCGTGCCCTGGCTCGGGTGGATCCTGCTCGCGCTGGGGCTGCCGGCGGCGTGGCAGGCCGACCGCGGGGCGCCGACCCCGTCGACGGGCACCGCCGACGAGCGGCCGGCGTCGCTCGTGCGCGACCTGTCGCTGATCGCCGCGGGGATGCTGATCGTGAGCGCCATCCCGCTCGCCGCCGAGCTCGACAACGCCGCCATGGTGCGATTCACGCTCGCACTGGGCGGCGCGGTCGCGGTGCCGTACCTGGTGTCGCGGTTCGTCTACCGCGACCGGGCGATCCGGTTCCCGTGGCGCGGCGGGGGTCGATGGACGCCGTTCCAATGGGGCTGGCTCGTCGCGGTGCTGGTGCTCGGATGGCTGATCCTGCCGTTCTACTTCATCACCTCGGGCGTCTACCTCAACTGGCCCGTCGTCGACACCCCCGATCTGATCGCGCGCCTGTTCGTGGGCGTCGGCGCGGTCGGCATCTGGGACGAGCTGTTCTTCATCTGCACGGTCTTCGCGCTGCTGCGCCGCCACATGCCGGACGGGTGGGCCAACGTCCTGCAGGCGATCGTCTTCGTCTCCTTCCTGTGGGAGCTCGGCTACCGCGCGTGGGGTCCGGCGCTCACGATCCCCTTCGCCCTCCTGCAGGGGTTCATCTTCCTGCGGACGCGCTCACTGGCCTACGTCGTCACGGTGCACCTGCTGTTCGACGCCGTCGTGTTCGGCGTGCTCGTGCACGCCCACAACCCCGGGCTCCTGGACGGCTGGTTCCTGGTCTGAGCCCCGAGGGCCGATCGGCCGACGACGCGTCGCGTCGCATCTTCCGGGAGCGGGTGGGAGGATACCGGAGGTGGGGGAGGACACGCGGCGTTCTTCCGCTGTTCGCCCGATGGTGGGAGCATCCTGAGAGGGTTTCGGCATAGCCGATCCGCTGAGGATCGCTCGCGCCACGCGGGGAGAGGAAAGTCGTGACGGTGACCGGTTCCGAAGTTCGCCCTGAGCAGACCGCTGCTCACGGCTCCCGCATCCGTCGGGCGGTCCGCGCGGTGCGCGGATGGGTCGACGACGCGTCGCAGCCGGATCCCGGTCGTCGCCCGGTCACCCGAGTCGAGATATGGCAGGTGCTCGGGCTCTGGGCCGTCGCCCGCGGGGTCAACCTCGCCTTCCTCTTCATCTGGTACCTCGTGTCGACCGCGAGCGGGTGGGGGTTCGGGGCGCAGGATCGTCCCGTCGGCACGTTCACGGCGTTCCTCACCGGATGGGATGCGGATCGCTACGGTCGCATCTCGCTGATCGGATATCCGCCGGTCATCCCGGTGGGCCCGAACGGGAACGTGCTCGAGAACGACTGGGCGTTCCTCCCCGTCTTCCCCTGGCTCGAACGGCTCGTCGGCGATCTCGTCGGCTCCGACTGGCGCGCCGCGGGGATCGGCCTGAGCATCGTGTTCAGCGCCACGGCCACCGTGCTGCTCTTCCTGCTCCTGCGCGAGGTGACCACGCCGCGCCAGTCGCGGTGGGCGGTCGTCTTCTTCTCGTTCGCGCCGCTGTCGTTCGTCTTCGTGATCGCGTACGCCGAGTCGCTCGTGCTGACCCTGACGTTCGCCGCGCTGCTGCTCGCAGCGAAGCGCATGTATGCCTGGATCGCGCCGATCGGACTCGTCGCGGCGTTCACCCGTCCCGGTGCGCTGGCGGTCGCGCTGGCGCTCGGCATCGTGTTCCTCGTGCGCTGGTGGCGCAAGGACGTCGACCCGTTCAGCCGGCGCGAGGCGACGGGTCTCGTCGTCGCGGGCGGGGTGACGGCCGTGGCGGGTCTGGCCTGGTCGTGGATCGCGGACATCGCGACGGGCACGCCGCACGCCTATGTCCTGACCGAGACGGCGTGGTGGCGTCCGTTCGTCGGCTCGGGCGACTTCGTGCCGCTGACGCCGTGGTTCCGCTTCATGGGCGAGTACCTCGGCGTGTTCGGCTGGCTGCTCGTCGCCGCGCTGATGGTGGGCTTCGCGTTGCTCATGTGGTCGAAGCCCGTCCGCCGTCTCGGTGTCGTCGTGGCGGCATTCGGCGTGAGCTACGGGCTCTACATCTTCGGTGTCTTCCTGCCCCAGGCGAGCACGTTCCGCCTCCTGATGCCGATCTCGCCGCTGCTCGCGCACGAGAAGCTGTCGTCGCGGCGGGCCGTGCGGGTGGGCCTTCTGGTCGCCCTCATCGTCCTGCAGTTCTTCGCGGTCTACGGCCTCTGGACGCGCGGCTATCCGTGATCCGCGAGGCGGTGACCGGCACCTGCGGGTGATAGTCTCGATCGGTACGCCTCCGTAGCTCAGGGGATAGAGCGTTGGTTTCCGGTACCAGAAGTCGGGGGTTCGAATCCCTCCGGGGGCACGGCGTACGAAAGGCCCCGATCTCTCGCTCGACGAGAGATCGGGGCCTTCGCCGTTGATCCCGGTGATGCGACCGCGGGGCGCCGTGTGCCCGAGCGGCGGCGCGCGCGGCGCGCGTTCAGCTCAGCGCGGCCAGTGCCAGCGCGAGCGCCGCATCGAACGACGTCTCGCGCTCGTGCGATGACAGCGAGACGCCCGTCGCGGGCACGTCCGTGACCGTCAGCACCGTCAGGGTGCGGATGTGCTCGGCCGCGCCCACCGCGTAGAGCCCTGCGGCCTCCATCTCGACCGCGAGTGCGCCGTGGGCGGCGAGACGGTCGAACAGCCCGTCCGGTGTGGCGTAGAAGTGATCGGATGTGAACACCGCTCCGGTGTGCACCGTGGCGGCGACGTTCGCCGCGGCGCCGACCGCAGCGCTGGCGAGAGCGAAGTCGGGCACGTGACTGAAGACGACTCCCGGCAGCCGTGACGCGCTCATCGCCGAGTCCGTGTGTGCGGCCGTGGCGACGACGATGTCCCGCACCTCGACCGTGGGATGGATGCCGCCCGCCGTGCCGACGCGCACGATCTCACGGACGCCGTAGAACCGCGCGAGCTCGGTGGCGTAGATCGTCATGGACGGCGACCCCATCCCCGACGCCATGACCGTGAGCGGTTCGCCTCGATAGGTCCCCGTGTACCCGAGGATGCCGCGGACATCGGTGACGAGCGTCGGAGCGTCCAGCCGCGTCTCCGCGATGCGCCGGGCGCGGTACGGGTCGCCCGGCATGATCACCTTCGGAGCGATCTGTCCGGGCAGTGCGGCGATATGTGCGGTGCTCATGCGAGTTCCTCCTGTGAGAGCCAGCGGACGAGTCGGTCGAACAGCTCGCCGTAACCGGGCCAGGCGAGAAATGCCGGTGTGGCCCAGTGCGGGGCGAGATCGGAGCTGAACGCCGCGGTGCGGCCCGCCCCGTGGACGCCGATGACGAGAAGCGGATGCTCCGCTGCGGTCGCGAGGACATCGGCGTCCGGTTTCGCGACGAGTTCGTTCATTCCGAGCAGCGCCGGCCAGTGGGCATCGAGCGGTTCGACGATGGGGTGCGGGAGGGAGACGCGCGGAGCGATGCCCGCAGGGACCTCGATCCTGTCGTCGCGGTCGAGGATGCGCACCGGCAGCACATCGGCGAGCGCGGTGCGCCCCCACCGTGCTTTCGCGTCGATCCCGGAGAAGCTCATGTAGCCGCCGATCATCATGAGGCCCCCTCCTGACGCGGTGAACGCGGCGAGGGCCGCGATGATGTCGTCGGTGGCGCGGGACTGCGCGAACACCGCGGGCGGCAGCTGGAAGGTGTTCGCTCCGACGTCGGAGATGACGACGACATCGGCGATCTCGGACAGGCCCGCCGCGCTGGCGGGGAGGTCGGACTCGATGCGGTGCGACGGGACGTGAGTGACGTCGTGGCCCCGCGCTCGGAGCGCCGCGACGAACTCGCCGCCGCCTTCTTCGTATTCGGACGAGGTGAACGTGTCGAAGCCCTTCTGGTGGATCGAGTGCACGAACCAGGACTCTCCGACGAGTAGAACGCGTGACATGGTGTAATGCAAATGCATTTGCATTTCTCACGCCAGCGCTTTCGGTTACGTGCGCGTAAAACAACCGCGCCGAGGCGTCCGCGACGACCGCCGCGTCGCCCGCGCCCGGATAGTGTCGGCCGATGATCCCTCTTGTTGTCGACACCGATACCGCCGCCGACGACTGCTTCGCGCTCCTGATCGCCCTGCTCGACCCGCGCGCCGATCTGAGGGCCGTGACGATGGTCGCCGGCAACGTCGGATTCACCCAGCAGGTGCATAACGCGCTCCTGACGATCGCGCTGGCGGGCCGCGCCGGCGAGGTGCCGGTGCACCTGGGCGCCGAGCGCCCGCTCGCGCGCGAGGGGGTGGATGCGGTCGATGTCCACGGGGACGGCGTCGGCGGGATCCGCCGCCCCGACGACGGCCAGGCGGCGTCGTCCGAGCACGCCGTACAGGCCCTCATCCGTCTCTCCCGCGAGTACGAGGGGCGGTTGCGGATCGTCGCGATCGGCCCCCTCACCAACATCGCGCTCGCCGTGCGCCTGGACCCCGGCTTCGCCGCGCGCATCGACCGGCTCACCGTCATGGGCGGATCGATCAACGGCCGCGGCAACATCACTCCGGCCGCGGAGTTCAACATCTATGTCGACCCCGAGGCCGCCGACATCACGGTGCGCGCCGGGTTCCGTGACCTGCGCTTGCTCACCTGGGATCCGGTGACCCTGCGCGACGCGGTGTTCGATCAGACCCGCGTCGATCGGATCGCCGCGCTCGGCACGCCGCTGTCGCGCTTCTTCGTGCGGGCGAATCAGGCGACGTTCGATTTCGACGTTCGCGCGGGCATCGACGGATCGACGCACCCCGACTCGTTGTCGGTCGCCCTCTCGCTCGACGAGGACATCGTGAGGGAGTCCGCGTCCTTCGGGGTCGCGGTGGAGACCGTCGGGCGTGAGACTCTGGGCGCCACGGTGTTCGACTGGCGGTCGGCCGCCCCCAACGCGACGGCGCCGACTCGGATCGACGCCGATCGATTCTTCTCGTATCTCGTGGGCATCCTCGCCCTCACCCCGCCGACCCCGGCGGCGGTCATCGCTGCCGTCGACGCTCCCCGCGCCACGAGCGCGTAGGAGGACGTGCCCATCGCTCGTCCGCGTGGGCGCCGGTCACCGCTGGGCGGCGACCACGCCGTCCACGATGGCGCGGGCCACCGCCTCCTCGTCGAGGTCGACGATCCAGCGCGTGCTGCCCTCCGCATCCGGGACGAAAGCGGAGACGCCGGATGCGGACACCGTGACGGTGCCGGGCTCCGACAGCGTGAACAACCGCGGGCGCGTGAGCGCGAGCACCGTCACCGGGTCGTGGGGCACGTTCCACGTCTCGTTCCAGAATGCCCACCACTGGTGGATATCGCGCTGCAGCGCCGCACCGAGCGGGCCGCTGTCGGCGATGTTGTCGATCTGCTGAGCGCGCAGCCGCACGCGCCGGGTGGCGTCCAGGCTCGCGATCGTCGTCGGGATGCGTGCCGTCAGCACCCGGCGGCTCGCGACGACGTCGCTGCGGAAATTGTGCTCCGGTTCGTCCGTCTCGAACGCGCCCCCCATGAGCCAGAGGTGGCGAACCGCCCCGGCGAAGGCGTCGTTGCGGTCGATCGCGGATGCGATGTTGGTGAGGGGGCCGACCGCGACGACGTCGATCTCACCGGGGCTCGCGAGAACGGTCTCGACGAGGACGTCCACCGCGTCGCCCCGCGCCACCGGCTCGTCCTCGAGCTGGTCGTGCAGCGTGCCCTCGTGGCCCGCCCACCAGACCTCGCGTCCCGAGAGCGTCGGACCGCTGCCGGCGAACGCCCGCACATCGCGGCCCGCGAGCCGCGCGTAGCGAGATGCCAGACGCGCGCGCAGCAGAGTGTCGCCGTAGACGGTGGTCACGGCACGGAGGTCGACCGACGGCTCGCCGAACAGCACGGCGAGCGCGAGTGCGTCGTCGACGTCGGTGCCGAGGTCGGTGTCGAAGATCACGGAGTGAGTTCGCATGGTTCATTATGATCGACACAAACCGATTTGCCGTATGCTCTCACCACCGTCACACCGACCGACTTCGGAGCGTGCCAGATGACCTACGCCGACCGCACTCGCGCATCCCTGCTCGCGCTTGCCGCGGGCGATGCGCTGGGTGCGCCGACCGAGGGGATGACCCGAGAGGAGATCGCCCGGACGTTCGGCTCGGTCGACACGTTCCTCACCGCCGACGCGGCCGGCACCGACGACACCGAGTACGCCGTCTTGACGACGATGGCCGCGCTCGCCCACGGTCGGTCGATGACGTCCGACGACGTCGCCGACCTGTGGCTCGACGCGCTCGCGGTGCAGGACGGCGGCTTCTCGGGCGCGGGCTTCTCGGAGATCGTCGCCCTCGCGGGACTGTCGGCGGGTCTGCGTCCGCCCGACAGCGGGATCCGGAGTTACGAGCGATGGAGCGACGGTGCCGCGATGCGCGTCGCCCCGCTCGGGCTGCTGTGCCCCGGCGACCCGGCCGGGGCGGCGCGTCTCGCCGCGATCGACGCGACGGTGAGTCATTCCGGCGACGGCGTACTCGCCGCGCAGGCTGTGGCCGCATGCGTCGCGGCGGGCGCCGGCGGTGCGACGTGGGAGGACGCGATCGCGGCGGGGGTGGCGGCCATCCCCGCCGATTCGTGGACGGCGAGGGCCGTCGGGCGTGCGCTGGCCCTCGTGGCGGAGGCGCCGGATGCGGCGCACGCCGAACACGCGTTGTCGGCGTCGCTGCCGCTCCGGCACTACCCCTGGGCGGATGCCGCGCCCGAGGCGATCGCCTTCGCCTTCGGGCTGATCGCTGCGCACGAGGGGGATCTGCGACGCTCCGTCCTCGCGGGCGTGAACATCGGTCGCGACTCCGACACGATCGCGGCGATGGCGGGGGCGATCTGCGGGGCGATCCACGGCATGGCGGCGGTCCCCGCGGAGTGGCCAGGGCGCGTTCACCGCGTCGCGGGGGTGTGCATCACGGCGACCCGAGGCGCCGACCTCTTCGACCTCGCGGACCGGCTCGCGGAGGCAGCGCATGCGCGATGAGTCCATGCTTCACTCGCGCGCGCGGGCGACGCTCTTCGGGGTCGCGATCGGCGACGCACTGGGAGCTCCCGCGGACGTGCATCGGAGCGTGCGGACCCCCTGGGTGCGGGGACGCCTGTGGGCGGGGAGCGCCGACCTCGACGCGCAGCGGGTGAGCAGACCGCTCCTGCCGTTCACTCCGACACTCGACGACGCGCGCGGGATCTCCCCGACGGACGACACCGAAGAGGCGGTCGCCGCGGCGCGGATCCTCCTGGCCGTCGAGCAGACGGGGGTCGACGAGCGCGACGCGGCGTTGTTCGCCCAGTGGCGGGCCTTCCACGGGGGCGAGGACGCGTGGCTCGGGGTGGCGGCGCGAAGTGCCGAACGCAATGCCGCCGAAGGCCTGACCCCGCCGCGCACCGGGAACGACAACCCCGCCGCTGACGACGATGCGGCGGTCCCCTCGGGGATCGCCTTCGGCCTCGCGTACGCGGGGGATCCAGCGGCCGCCGCCGAGGCTGCGCGGCGATACGCCCGCATCACCCACGCCGGCGACGGCGTCGACGCCGCGGCGTTCGCGGCGGTCGTGGTGGCACTGGCGGTCGGAGGCGTCGGGTTCGAGACCGCGGTGGGCACGGCCAGGCAGGAGATCGCGTCGGGGAGCTGGCTCGATGCGGGACTCAGTACCGCGGCGGAGATCGTCCGCGACGTCGCGGACGGGTTCGACGCGATCCCGACGCTCATCGATGCGCTGAGCCCGAGGTTCTACTCGCACGCGGGAACGGCCGCGGAGACGCTGCCGCTCGCCGTGGCGATCACGACGCTCGCCGGCGGCGCAGCGGCGCGCGCCCTCCCGCTCTCGCTGACGATCGCGCGGAAGGCCGACTCGCTGCCCGCCTTCGTGGGCGGCTTCTGCGGTGCCCTCGGCGGCGGCGCAGCCATCGACAGGTGGCTCGCCCTCGATGCGGTGCGGGGGCACCTGCTCCCCGCGGTCGCGGGGCAGTCGCTCACGGGTGTCGCCGCCGACCTCGCCGCACACGCGCTTCGGCGCGCCGTCATCGAACCGGAAGCCCCGGGATCGGAGCACAGATGAGCCGTCCGACGACCTGGATCGATGAGAACGACCCCCTCGTCACCCGCCCGAAGGTCGCCCTCCACGACCATCTGGACGGCTCGCTCCGACCGGAGACGCTGATCGAGCTCGCCGTGGATGCACGGGTGACGTTGCCACGCACGCAGCCGCGGGAACTGCAGTACTGGCTGCGCAATTTCGGCACCGTGGAGCCGGGCCGTGACTGGGAGGACCTGTTCGGGCTCAGCACCTCGGTCATGCAGACGGCTGCTCACCTCCGCCGCGTCGCCCGAGAGTACGTGCACACCCTCGCCGCAGACGGCGTCGTGTACGCCGAGACCCGGTGGGCGCCCGAGAAGCACCTCGCGGGCGGTCTGCGCATGGACGACGCCGTGGACGCCGTCTGGGCGGGGCTCGGGCAGGGCATGAGCGATGTACGCGAGCTCGGACACCCCGTCGAGGTGCGTCAGATCCTCTCCATCATGCGCACCGGCACCGTGGGCCACGAGGTGGTCGACGCCGCATCACGCGGCGCGGACGTCGGTGTCGTGGGCATCGACCTCGCCGGTCATGAAGAAGGGCACCCTGCCCGCGATCACGCGGACGCCTTCCACCGGGCCGAGATGCTCGGCATCCGGCGCACCGTGCACGCGGGGGAAGCAGACGGGGCAGCGAGCATTGCGGATGCGCTCGCGACGTGCGCCGCGGAACGGATCGGTCACGGGGCGCGTCTGGTCGAGGACATCGCGGTCGCGGGCGAGGCGCTCGACGTGCACTCCGCGGTGGCCGCGTGGCGTGCGGCGGGCGCAGACCCCGCCTCGCTCGCGCTCGGCGACGTCGCGGCGCACGTCCGCGATGCGCGCATCGTGCTGGAGGTGTGCCCGACCTCGAACTCGGAGGGCTCGGTGGTGGCGACTCTCGCTCAGCACCCGGTCGCGCTGCTGGCGGCCGCCGGCATCCGCGTCTCACTGCACCCGGATAACCGCATGCTGAGCGAGACCAGCGTGACGGGGGAGATGAGAGCCGTCGTGCGCGCGTTCGGCTGGACGCACGCACAGCTGCGCACCTCCACCTTCGACGCCCTCGATGCGGCGTTCGGTCCGGGGGAGCTCAGGGAGAGGATTCGCGCCGAGGTGCTCGTCCCCGGGTGGGACTGACCGGGGCCAGTCCCGCCCGAGGCTCGCGCGGTCCCGTGCTCACCCGCGCCAGGCGCCGGAGGCCCGGATGCGGACGATCTCGTCGCGGATGCCGGTGTCGCGGTCGGCGCGTTCGTTCTCGAGCTTCGACCCGTCGGCCCAGAACCCGTCGACGTCGCGCCCGGCCTCCTGACCGCGTCGCGTGTGCACGTCGAGCGCGTAGTCCGGGACCTCGAACGGACGCTCGTCCGCGTTGATGAGGTGCAGGACGAGGTTCGCCCACTCGTCGGAGGTGCGGTCCTTGACCCGCTCGGCGAGGAAGCGGATCGCGTGCACGGCGAACAGCCACCGGTCGCCCGCGGCACGTTCCATGCGCTCGTGCATCTGGAACAGCGCGTTGACGACGACGGGCTCCTGGTAGCTGCCGTCGCCGACGTCCTCCGCGGAGATCACCGAGAGACGCGACCACAGGACGGCCTCCAGCTCGGCGCTCGTCTCGTACATCTCCCGTCCGACGAGCAGCGCGAGGCGGAGGTCACCGCGACGGATCGACTTCTGCAGCGTGGAGATGAGCTCGTCCGCGGGGTAGCCGCGGACGGAGGTGACGCGGGTCCAGGGATCCTGGGCGTGGGGAACGGGCATGTGGTGCTCCTCTTCTCGGGGCGTTCGGCGGGCACGCCCGCGCAGCGCACGGACGGGGTCACGGGTCAGGACGCGGCCACGACGCGCGCCATGAGCGTGTCGAAGTCGATCTGCCGTCGGGCGAGTGCCGCCGGCAGGTCGATGGTCTGCAGCGCGCCGTCCCGCTTCAGCCAGCGTCCCGCGGTCATGACGTGGGTCGTGTCGAAGCCGGACGCGCCGTAGACGAGTGCCGACTGCACGGACTGTGCACCGACCGGTCCGCGGTGCAGTGCGGCGACCGGCAGCGCGATGAGATCCGCGATCGCGCCGGGGGCGATCGTGCCGTCACCGGGCGCCCCGCCCATCGCGTCGCGTGAGCGCCAGGTCGCCATGCCGAGCAGCTCGACGGGCGTGACCGGGTTGGGCCTCTGCTCGGCGAACGCGACCAGTTTGCCGAGCGTGCGCAGCTCTTCGAACATGTCGGCGTTGTTGTTCCCGCACACGTTGTCCGTGCCGATCACGACGTTCACTCCGGCGTCGAGCGCTGCTCGGACCGGCGCGGCGTGCGCGCCGCTGATCATGGCGACGCTCGCGGCGACGACGAGGCTCGCCCGTGTTCCCGCGAGCAGCTCGAGGTCGTCTTCGCGAACGTCGTTCGCGTGGGCGAGCAGGACCGGCACGTCGGCGATACCGAGGTCCCGCAGCATCGCGAGCGCCGATCGGTCGAACTGCTGCTCGCAGACGTCGTCCTCCTCGGTGGAGGTCGCGTAGTGGGCGTGGAGGCCCACGCCGTGGCGACGCGCGAGCGCGAACTCGGCGCGGACGGTGTCGATCCGGTTGTCGACGAAGAACGCGTGAGGGCCGATCCAGCGGTCGACGAGGCCGGTTGCCGGTGCCGCGACGAACGCCTCCGCCGCGGCGAGCGAGTGGTCGCGGCGCGCATCGTCCCCCATGTCGACGATGCCGTAGGCGACGGCCGCGCGGACGCCGGTGGACTCGATCGCCTCGACATAGGAATCGGCGAACAGGTATTGGTCGGCGAACGACGTGGTCCCCGAGCCGATCATCTCGGCGCAGCCGACGAGCGCGGATGCGGTGAGCATGTCGGGTGTGAGATGCAGCTCCTTCGCCCGGATCGCACCGAGCCACCCCTCCCAGGTGAGCAGGGAGTGCCCCTCCGAGACGCCGCGCAGCAGCATCATCGGGGCGTGGGCATGAGCGTTCACGAGGCCCGGCATGAGCACACTCGCCCCCAGGTCGGCGACGTCGGGACCACTCGGGCGGGGGCCGGTGATCCGCTCCACGGACACGATCACGCCCCCCTCCACGACGACGGCTCCGGGCTCGAGCACCTGAGAGGTCGCGCCGCCGATCACGACGTGGTCCGCGACGATGGTGGTCGTCACGACGTGACCGTCCCGGTCGCGTCGAGCAGGTCGCCGCTCTCGTGCGCGTCGCCCGTGCTCTGGCCGGCCATCAGTGCCCCGATCTCGACATTGCTGAGCTCGCCGCGGGCGAACGGTCCGGTGATGGCTCCGTCGTAGATCACGAAGATCCGGTCGGCGAGCGTCATGATCTCGTCGAGTTCGGCGGAGACGAGCAGCACGCCGGCACCGCGCTGGCGTGCTTCCAGCAGCGCCTGATGCACGAACTCGATGCTGCCGACGTCGAGGCCGCGGGTCGGCTGGTTCGCGATGATCAGGGCGGGACTGCCGTCGAGCTCGCGGCCGATGACGATCTTCTGCAGATTGCCGCCGGAGAGGCTGCCGATCACGCGCCGCGGTGCGCCGCCGCGGACGATGTAGTCCTCGATGACCTCGCGGGCGAACTCGTACATCGAACGGCCGCGGAGGAATCCCCATCGTGAGAAGCGCTCCGATCGGTACGCCACCGACACCGCGTTCTCCGCGAGCGTCGCTTCGCGGTTGAGGCCGACGTGCATGCGGTCCTCGGCGATGTGGGCGAGCCCCGCGGACCGCGCGAACCGCGGACCGCGGTTCGTCACGGTCGTCCCCGCGATCGTGACGGCACCCGAATCGACTTTCCGAAGGCCCGCGATGGCGTCAACGAGGTTGCCCTGCCCGTTGCCGCTCACCCCGGCGATGCCGACGATCTCGCCTTCGCGGACGTCCAGGCTGACGCCTGCCAGCCCGGAGTCTCCGGCGCTCACCTGGTGGGCGACCAGGTCCTCTGCCACGAGCACCGCGGCGCCGGGTTCCACCGCTGCGATCTCGGCCCGCAGCAGCACCTCACGGCCCACCATGAGCCGGGCGATCGTGGCGGGCGTGGCATCGGCGACCGCCATGTCCCCGACCACATGACCGCGCCGCATGACGACGACCCGGTCGGCGACGGCCATGACCTCGGGGAGCTTGTGGCTGATGAAGACGACCGCCGTGCCCGATCGGGCGAGGTGGCGGACGGCGACGATGAGCTCCTGGGCCTCCGCGGGCGTGAGTACCGCGGTCGGCTCATCGAGGATCAGCAGACGGGTGTCGCCGGCCAGCGCCTTGAGGATCTCGACCCTCTGCTGGAGGCCGATCGGGAGCGTCGCGACCACGTCGGTCGGTTCGATCGGGAAGCCGAGGCGCCGTCCGAGCTCGCGGACCGACTCCTCGGCGGCCTTGTCGTCCACGCGGCCGCCCTTCGTGAGCTCACGGCCGAGGAGGACGTTCTGGGCGACGGTGAAGCTCGGCACGAGCGCGAAGTGCTGCTGCACCATGCCGATGCCGCGGGAGATCGCGTCCTGCGCGCCGCGGATCAGCACCTCCTCGCCGTCGATCAGGATGCGACCGGCGTCGAGCGGGAAGGCGCCGAAGAGCAGATTCATGAGCGTCGTCTTGCCCGTGCCGTTCTCGCCGACGAGCGCGACGACCTCACCCGCGCCGACGGACAGCGAGACGTCGGCGACGGCCAACACCCCCGACGATGCGAAGTACTTCCGCAGTCCCTCGAGCCTCAAGAACTCACTCATGCCTGCACCTTTCTTCCTCGGTTCGACAGGGTCCCGGGGTGACCGGCGCGTCGCGCCGACCACCCCGGTGGCGATCAGCTGATCGAGGCGCACGCCTCGGAGTCGGGCGCGTTGAGCGCGTCGCAGACCTCGTACGACCCGTCGAGGATCGTCGCCCGGTACTCCGCGACGATCGCTTCCGCCGCAGCGATCTGGTCGGCCAGCTCGGGGTGAGCGTCGGCGAACGTCGTGGAACCCTCGTCCCAGGAGAGGCCCGTGGCGCCCTCCGAGAGCCCGAGGAGCGTGACGCCCGAGGTGAACTCGCCCGCCTGCGCGGTCTTGATCATCTCGAGCACGCTCGCGTCGACGTGCTTCATCATCGAGGTGATGACGGTGCCCGGTGCGACGTCGTCCTGGTTGCTGTCGACGCCGATCGCGTAGACGCCCTGCTCCTCCGCGGCCTCGATCACGCCGGTGCCGGTGCCGCCCGCGACCTGGTAGATGACGTCGACGCCGTCGCTGATCATGTCGAGCGCCGTCGCCTTGCCGAGCGCCGGGTCGTCGAACACGAAGTTGAGGTAGCTCGTCTGCACGGTGCAGTCATCGCATGCGGCCTTCACGCCCTGCTCGTAGGCGTAGGCGAACTGGTTCAGTGCAGGCGAATCCCCGCCGACGACCTGTCCGACCTTCTTCGAGGTGGACATCGTGCCCGCAACGAGCCCCGCGAGGAAGCTGCCCTCGTGGGTGTTGATCGCGTAGAGCTCGAGGTTGTCGGGGATGTCCTTGTCCTCGTTGGACTGGTCGGGCATGCCGATCAGCTGGTCGGGGTACTGCTCGGCGATGGAGATGACCGTGTCGAGCGGCAGCGTGATGCTGAGCAGGAGGTCGGGCGAGGTCTGGATCGCGGAGCGCAACAGCGTCTCGCCCTGGGCCGGGTCGGGGGCCTCGATGTGGTTCGTCTTCACGCCGAGCTCGTCGGCCGCGAGCTGGAGCCCGGAGATCGCCGAGTCGGTGTAGGAGAGGTCGCCCGCGACGCCGCCGACGAGGGTGGCGAGGTAGTCGCCCGACCCGCTGTCGGTCGTGGCGGAACCGGATGACGACCCGCTGCAGGCGGTGAGGCTGAGCGCGAGCGCCGCGGCTCCTGCCGCGATCGTGACGAACGTTCTGGTGTGCTTCATTCCGAACTCCTCGGGTGGTGTGGTGCGGGATGGATGGATGGGGCGGGGATGGGGAGAAGGTGAGCGCTCAGGCCGTGGTGACGCGGAGACTGCGCCTGGTGCGCGAGGCGCGGTACGTCTGCGCCGCCCGCACGCCGCGGTAGCCGACGATGCCGAGAACGGCGAGCGTGGCGATCATCGGGATGCCCTGCACGACGGCGTTCGGCAGATCCGTCGTGCTCTGGAGCCGGATGGCGACGGCATCCGAGAACCCGAAGAGAAGGGCTGCGGGGACGATGAAGATCGGCCGGTTCATGGCGAGCAGGGCGGCGGTGATCGCGATCCACCCCGCGCCCTCCGTCATATCGCGGGCGAAGAGGCCGAGCTCGCCGACCGTGAGGAACGCGCCGCCGAGCGCGGCGACGGCGCCGGCGCCGACGAGACTCCAGGTCTGCACCTTCGCCACCGAGATGCCTGCGCTCAGCGCTGCCGCCGGGGACTCGCCGACGGCGAGCAGATGCCGGCCGGACCGGAACCTGAAGAGCACCCCGTACGCGATCGCGAGCAGGAATGCGAGGTAGACCAGGCCGTTGTAGCCGCTGAACATCGTGCTGATCACGGGGATGTCCGAGAGGATCGGGAGCTGGATGTTCGGGAGCGTGTCCACGTCCGGCTTCCACACGCCGGTGCCGCCGAAGAGTACCCGCATGAGGTACACCGACAGCTCGAGGAAGAGCATGTTCAGCCCGATGGCGAAGATGATCAGGTCGACGCCGATGCGGTGAGCGCCCGCCATCATCGCGCCGGTCAGAGCGCCCGCGAGAGCCGCCGCGATCACGGCGACGAGCGAGGATCCCGACATCGAGAGGGCGATGAGGCCGACGAACGCCCCGACGAGCATCTTGGCCTCGATGGCGAGGTTCAGCACCCCGGCCCGTGAGCTGAGGGCGGAGGCGATGGCGCCGAAGAGGATGGGTGTGGTGAGGCGCACGCCGTTCGAGAACATCTCCGGCGTGAAGAAGGACGTGAGGAAGTCCATCAGCGAGCTCCATCCGAGGTCGATCCGGGGGTGGAGGATGCGGGGACCGACGGGGCGTCGGCGGCGGCATCCGGTTCGTCGGTCGGCGGTATCTCCGCCGCGCGTCTCTCGATCTCCTTCGCGCCGCGGCGTTTGCTCAGCCAGAGCTCGAGCCGGTGCGCGAGCGGGGTCTGCACCGCGACGAGCACGATCATGAAGGCGAGGATCACCGAACCGATCTCGCGGGGGATGCCCATGAGGATCTGCAGGCCGTTGATCGCACCGATCGAGATCGACGCGAACACGACGGCGGCGATACCGGCTCCGATGACGGTGGTCCCACCGAGGATCGCGGCCGTGAGCCCGTTGAAACCGGTTCCGTCCATGAAGCCGTCGATGACGCGGTAGTTCATGCCGAGCACCTGGATGCCGCCGCCGATGCCGGCGAGTGCGCCGCCGAGGCCTGCCGCCCGGATGACGGCGGTTCGGGTCCGCATCCCGGAGTACCGCGCGAACACCGGAGCCTCGCCCGCCATCCGCTGCTCGTAGCCCCAGGTCGTGCGGCTCATGTAGATGTATGTCAGGACGACGAACGCGAGCGCGATGACGATGTTCATCCCGAGCTTCGTCGCGGGGTCGAACACCGCGAGACGTGCGGTCTCATCGATCTGCGGGGTGAAGGACGTGCTCGCCCCGGCTTCGCGCATCGGGTAGTTCACGAGGAACGACAGCAGCAGGGCGATCATCGAGTTGACGATGATGCTGACGATGAGCTCGTTCGCGCCGAGGTACACGCGGAAGAGGGCCGGCACGATGCCGACGAGAGCGCCGGCGACCGCGCCACCGAGCAGAGCCACGATGGGGTGGATGACGCCGGGCAGGGGGACCATGTAGCCGATCGCGACGGCGACGAGCCCGCCCATGGCGTACTGGCCCTCCTGTCCGATGCTGAACAGACCCGCGCGCAGCACCATCACGGCGCCGAGGGCCGTCATGATCAGGGGCGCCGCCGTGGTCAGCACGGTCGCGAAGTTGCAGAACTGCGGGGCGCAGGTGAACGCCGCCTGTCCGATCGCTCCGATGGCCTCGATCGGGGAGGCGCCCGACACGGCGATCAGTGCCGCGCCGATGATGAGCGCCACGATCACCGCGACGACCGGCACCGAGATGCGCTGCGCCGCACGGGCCAGATCAAGATCTTTCATTGCACTTCCCGATATGCCAAACGATTTGCACTTGATGACAAGAGGATCACGCGACCGATCATATGGACCGGGATGCGGCCGCGAGCACCGCGAAACAGTAACTTTTGTCCGGTGAAATGCGGGCGAAACACCACGCGTCGTGCCGTGACCAGTGGTTCGCCGCACTCGATGATTAGACTGGGTGTGCAAACGGATTGCAGGACGAAGCCAATGGGGGACGGGGATGGACGCGCAACGGAAGCGCCGGCCGACGATGCAGCAGATCGCGCGCATCGCGGGGGTGAGTGTGACGACGGTGTCCCACGTCTTGTCGGGAAATCGTCCGGTGAGTCCACGCACGGCCGAGCGCGTGAACGCCGTGATCCAGCGATACGACTATGTTCCGGTGTCTGCGGCGCGGCGGCTGAAGAACGGTCGAGGCGGGCTCATCGCCCTCGTCGTCCCCGACCTCACGATCTCGTACTTCGCGCACGTCGCGAAGGGGGTGGAGCGGGCGGCGGAGGCGGCGGGATTGGGCGTCATCATCTGCAGCGTGTCGGTGAACGCTCCGCGCCGGCATCTCGACCTCGTGCGCGAGGGAACGGTGGACGGCATCGTCCACCTCGCCTACAACCAGCAGCTCGATCGTGAGATCGTCGCTCTCTCCGCCGACTACCCGGTCGTCATCGCCGACGAGGAGCTGCCTGACGCGACCAGGATCCCGACGGTGACGGCCGACAACCTGCACGGCGGGCGACTGATCGGCGAGCATCTCGCGGCACTCGGACACCGCCGGGCCCTGGTCATCGCCGGCCCCGAAGCTCTGGCCTCCTCATCGCAACGGGTCGTGGGTGTGCGGGAACTCCTTCCGAAAGCACTGGTGCTCCGGGGCGAGTTCTCTGCGGATGCCGGCTACCGGCTCGTCGACGAGGCGCTCGGGAGCGGCCTGGGCTTCACCTGCATCGCCGCCGCCAGCGACGATCAGGCATTGGGCGCGCTGCGGCGGCTGCGCGAAGCGGGCGTCGATGTGCCGGGCGACATGTCGATAACGGGATTCGACGACGGAGCCGTGGCGGATGCCGTCGGGCTCACCACCGTGCGCCAGCCCGCGATCGACATGGGCGTGCGTGCGTGCGAACTCCTGATCGAGAGAATCCAGGACATGAACTCCGCCGCTGAGCGTCCGGCGTCGACGCCCGTCGAACTCCTGCCGGTCGAGCTGATCGTGCGTCGGACGACGGGACCCGTGTCGACGCCGTGACGCACGTCGGAGGCGGAGTGCACGTCGATGAGCGACCACGGGCGCACCCCGTCGTGATGCCGGGCACGGTTCGCGCCGGGTCGTTAGGCTCGCGGGATGACCGATCACGCGGTGCCGAACCTGCCCTCTCGCGACTTCGATGACACGATCGCGTTCTACGGCCCGGTCGGATTCGCGGTGGCGTATCGGGACGAGGGCTGGCTGATCCTCCGCCGCGGCGACCTGCAGCTCGAGTTCTTCCTCTTCCCCGATCTCGTGCCCGACGAGAGCTCCTTCATGTGCAGCATCCGTGTGGACGACGTCGCGGCGTTGTACGAGTGGTTCCTGGCCGCCGGCGTCGCCGAGACCGCGGTGGGCAGGCCGCGGCTGCATCCGGTGCGGTCGCAGCCCTGGGGTGGACGCGCGGGATTCCTCGTCGACCCGGACGGCACGCAGCTGACCCTGATCGAGAACGGCGGGTAGCGCGCGATCTCCTCGCCGCGCGCGGGCTCAGACGTTGTCGGGCGGGGCGGGGGGAGTGCGGCGTGCGCGGGGTGCAGGCGGCGGCGGAACCGCCTTCGCCGCGATGATCGCTCCGCGCGGGATGCGCTCGAGGCCGCGTTTGCCGTCGACGACGACGGTGTGGTCGCCGACCTCGAGCAGCTCGCCCAACGCATCCGTCGCCTGACCGCTCGGCAGCAGGTAGCGCACGACGACGCGCGTTCCCGGCTCCGGCAGTCTCATCGAGCGATCCTCACCACGCGCCGGGCGCGTAGTCCTTCAAGAACACTCCGAACAGGTCTTCACCGGCCTCGCCGCGCACGATCGGGTCGTAGACCCGGGCGGCGCCGTCGACGAGGTCGAGCGGTGCGTGGAAGCCCTCCTCGGCGAGACGCACCTTCGTGGGGTGGGGACGTTCGTCCGTGATCCAGCCGGTGTCGACGCTCGTCATCAGGATGCCGTCGCTCTCGAACATCTCGCGGGCGCTCGTGCGGGTGAGCATGTTGACGGCCGCCTTCGCCATGTTCGTGTGCGGATGACCGGGGCCCTTGTAGCCGCGACCGAACACGCCCTCCATGGCGCTGACGTTGACGACGTACGTGCGGCGTGCCGGGCTCGCCGCGAGCGAGGGACGCAGTTTCGAGACGAGGAGGAACGGCGCGGTCGTGTTGGCGAGCTGCACCTCCAGCATCTCGAGCGGGTCCACCTCGCCGACGCGCTGCGTCCACGAGTTCACGTGGTCGAGGTCGGGCACGAGTCCGCCGGCATCGATCGCGGTGCCGGCGGCGAGACGCTCGAGAGAGCTGGATCCCGCTGTCATCGCCTGCTCGGTCAGCTCGTCGGCGCGCGATGCGGCCGCCGCGAGGATGGGGTGAGCGGTGACCGAGCGCTCCAGGGCCTGCGGATGCTGGTCATTCGTGTGGCCGAACGTCACCAGCTCGGGCAGCGGGCCGTCCGGAAGAGGGGCAAGCTCCGCATCCACCAGAGGCTGGTAGGCACCGGGGGAGCGGCGCACGGTCTGCGTCGCGTTGTTGATCAGGATGTCGAGGCTCCCGGCCGCGGCGACGTCGTCGGCCAGGCCGATGACCTGCGCCGGGTCGCGCAGATCGATGCCGACGATCTTGAGGCGGTCGATCCACTCGGGAGCATCCGGCAGGCTGCTGAAACGACGCACCGCGTCGCGGGGGAACCGCGTCGTGATCGTCGTGTGCGCGCCATCGCGCAGCAGCCGCAATGCGATGTACATGCCGATCTTCGCGCGCCCGCCGGTCAGCAGCGCGCGCCGGCCCGTCAGGTCGGTGCGCGCATCGCGCTTGGCGTGGCTCATCGCCGCGCACTCGGGGCAGAGCTGGTGGTAGAACGCATCCACGATCGTGTACGGCTTCTTGCAGATGTAGCAGCCGCGGGCCTTGAGGAGGGTTCCTGCGATCGGGGCGGTCGTCGTCGTGCTGATCGGGATGCCGCGCGTCTCGTCGTCGATGCGGTCGGCGGCGCCCGTCGCGGTCGCCGCGACGACCTCGCGGTCGGCCTGCGCGATGGCATCGCGGATCTCGCGTCGGCGGACCTTCTTCACCGCCTTGAACATGCCGGCGGTCGCTTGACGCACGGCGATGAAGTCGGGATGCGTCTCATCGAGCCCCGCCATGCCCCCCAGCACCCGCAGGGTGACCTCGAGGTCCGAGGGATCGATGCCGCTCGGCGGCAGGTCGGACGGGGAGGAGGACTCGGGAGGCACACGAGATTCTACGTCGCGGGCCGCGGTCCTGTTAGCGTGCGACGGTGACAACGCCGCAATCTCCCGCATCCGCCGCCCGCCGCATCCACGTCTCGGCAGCCGTGATCGTCGACGATGAGGGGCGCCTGCTCCTCGTCCGAAAGGCCGGGACGAGCGCCTTCATGCAGCCCGGCGGCAAACCGGAGACGGGCGAGACCCCCGACCAGACGCTACGGCGCGAACTCCACGAGGAGCTCGCGCTCACCATCGCGCCGCACCAGATGACCTCGCTCGGCGTGTTCGAGGCGGCCGCCGCGAACGAGCCCGGTTTCATCGTCGTGGCGGACGTGTTCACCGTGGAGGTCGGATCGCAGACACCCCGGATCGGCGCGGAGATCGAAGAACTCCGCTGGGTGACCCATGCCGACGCCGAGGCGCTGGAGGTCGCCCCGCTCGCGCGCGAGAACTTCCTGCCGCGCTGACGTCCGCCCGGTGGCATCGGTTCACGCGGGAGGCGCTCCGGGGGCCGGTGCATCGCCCGCCAGCCAGGAGAGTACTGCGGCGGCAGGGCCCTGCGGCGCGTGCCGCCAGCCGGTGCCGGCCCACAGATGCACCATGTCGGGGTCGCCCGCGGCCGCCGCGGCGAGACGCAGCCGGCGCGTGAGGTGATGCACCGCGGGGTAGGCGGTCACCTCTACCGCCGCGTACTCGTCGACGAAGCGGTTGCGCAGGGCCCGAGCGGGCCGGCCGGTGAAGACGCGCGTGAGTGCGGTCGCGGTGAACGCCGGGTCGACCAGCGCCCGTCGGTGGACGGGCGACGTGCCGGCTTCGTCGGTACGCAGCAGCATCGTTCCCACCGACACCGCGGTCGCCCCCGCATCCAGGATGCGCCGGACCGCCGCCGGCCCGTCGACCCCGCCGCCGGCGATGACGGGCAGGTCGACGGCGGCACGGATGCGTTCGACGAGGACCTCGGTGTCGACGTGCGCGAGCGTGCGGGCGGGGTCGAACGTCGCCGAGTGCCCACCGGCGGAGGGCCCCTGGACCACCAGCCCGTCGACTCCGGCCCGCTGCGCGGCGCGCGCCTCGTCGACGCCGGTGACCGTGCCGAGGACACGCGTGCCGACGGCCTGCAGCGCCGCGATCTCGTCGCCCTGCGGCAGCCCGAACGTGAGCGAGACGACGGGTACCGGATGGGTGAGCAGCAGCTCGACCTTCTGCGTCCACGCGTCGTCGTCGGCGCGCGGTTCGGGATCGAGCGCGACGCCGAACCGCCGCGCGTCGTGCTCGAGCGCGGCCGCGTACGCCGCGAACGCGGCGCGGTCGGCGACGGGCGGGCCGGGGACGAAGAGGTTCACGCCGAAGTCGGAGACGTCGTCGCCGAGGCCCGTGATGTCGTGGTGGAGCTGCGCGGCGCTCCGGTAGCCGCCGGGCAGGAACGGGAAGGCGCCCGCCGCCGCAGCCGCGCGGGCCAGGGCGGGCGTCGTGGTGCCGCCGGCCATGGGGGCGGCCACCAGGGGGAGGGGCGTGTTCAGCAGAGAGTCGGGCACAGCGGTTCCTCCGATGTCCCGTCCAGGTTATGCGGGTCGAGGCCGTGCGGGACAACGGGGGGTCGGCGCACAGCAGAGGGGCCGCGGCCTGACGGCCACGACCCCTCTGATCGATCAGTCGGTCGTTACAGCTGACCCACCTGGCGACGTGCGCGGCGGAACGCGACGAGCGCGAGGCCGGCAGCCAGCAGGACGACGCCGCCACCGAGGAACGGCGTGATGTCGCTCATACCGGTCGCGGGCAGCGTGCCACCCGAACCGGGCTGACCCGGGACCGGAGCCGCGGCGACCGTGAAGGCCACCGAGGTCGCGTCGCTGGCGATCGTGTTGATCGTCTGCGTTGCAGCCAGCGTGTGCGCACCGGCGGCCGGTGCGGCGAACGAGACGGCCCAGCGGCCGTCGACGACCTCGGCCGTACCGGCGGCGACGCCGTCGATCGTGACCGTCACCGTGGCGCCGTCGGTACCGGTGCCGTTGGCGCCGGTCGGGCTGGATGCGAACGCGAACGTCGCGCCGGCGATCGGGTGATCGACGGTCGGAGCCGACGGGACGACCGCGAAGTCGACGGACGCGACGGCGGAGTCGACGCCGCTGACCGACTGCAGGGCGGTGATCGTGTAGGCGCCGATTCCGGCGTTGATGTCGACCGACCACTCACCGTTCGCCTCGACGACGGTCTGGAGCGAGTCGCCCGAGCTGCCGTTGCCGATGGTGAGCGAGACGTCCGCGCCGGCCACACCGGTACCGGTGATGGTCGTGAGCTCCGAGACGATGCGCGCACCGTTCGTCGGGTTGGTGATCACGGGCGCTGCGGGCAGCACCGACACGGCGCCGTCGACCGAGGCCGACGTGTCGAAGCCGCGCTGCACGTAGATCGTGTAGGTGTAGTCGTCGACCTCGGCCGGAACGGGGAAGCTCCAGTTGCCGTTGGCGTCGACCGCGACCTCGAACGGCGAGCCGGGCTCACCGTCGATGTCGACGACCAGCGTGCTGTTGGCCTGAGCGGTACCGGTCACGGAACCCCCGACGCCGATCTCGGCGCCGGACGTGATGACCGGTGCGTCGATGTAGAGCGCGACGGCGTAGCCGCCGGTCAGGGCGAGGTTGGTCTGCAGGTCGGCGCCCCAGGTGAGCTCGACGCCAGCGCTGGTCGTTCCACCCGAGAGGATGCCCACGGCGGTGTTGCCCTGGTAGATCGCTCCGCCGGAGTCGCCTTCGGCCGACACGAGCTCGGACATGAAGCCGTAGACCTGGCGTCCGCCCACGGTTGCCCAGCCGCCGACCTCGACGACCGTGCCGGTGGTGTTGCCGGTCGTGCGCCCGGACTTCGCGACGCTGCCCAGCTGGGCGTTGCCGACCGCGCGGATCGGAGTCGCCGAGAGCGACAGGTCCTCGGACGCGGCCGTGGTCCAGTCGGTGACAGCCGGAATAAGGGTGAGGTCGGTGTTGATGACATCCCACGCGGAGACGTCGGCCGCGGGGAACTCATTGGCCGTGCCGACCGAGTTGCCGGCTCCGCCGAACAGCGAGAACTCGAGGTCGGCCAGCAGCTGCGTGAGCTCGACGTCGTCGTTGTTCAGCGCGCCGCCACCGGCGGGGTCGCCCGTGGGCAGGGTGAGTGCGCTGCGCGAGTAGAGGCCGTCCTCGGTGCAGTGGCCGGCGGAGATGAGTGCCGGGTCCCCGTCGGGGTTCCACGCGGTGAAGCCGATCGAGCACAGGCCACCAGGCCCGTTGACGTTCGCGGGATCGACGGCGAAGTAGCCGGCGCCGGCGACGACGTCATCCTCGGCGTACGCCTCGAACGGAGCGTCGAGCGACCGGATCTCGACGTTCGCGTAGCGTGCCTCGAACTCCGCTGCTGCGCCGTCCAGTGCGTCCGGCGTCGTGCTGTACAGCACGACGCTGTCGCCGCTGGGAATGACGGCCTCGACCGTAGCGCTGTCCGTCAGGACTTCCTGCGCGAGGGCGTCGAACTCAGCGCCCTCGACGGGAGCGTTCACGGTGTCGTCAGCCGTTGCTGCGGTGGGGATCAGTGCGCCGGACAGGGCGAGCGCAAAAGCTGCTGCGGTGCTTACGGCAGCTGCGGTTTTCTTCCTCGGTGTCATCATCTCGTCTCAATATGCGTAGTGGTGGGCACCGGTAATCGGGCGCGCGCGAAGAGATGACGTACTTTCCCCCACGCCACCGATGGCGCCATGCCCTACCTTAACGACCGCTATGAATTTGCCAAGAGGGTTTCGTAAATCTGTGGAATACGCGGGAATGGAAGGGTCATGACTTCTCGCACAGTGATCTCCCTCGTCCTTGTCGCCGCGGCGGCCGCTCTCACGGCGTGCGCCACGCCCACGGCCGGTTCCTCCGCCTCGCCGGATGCGGATGCGGATGCGACGGTGGTGACCGGCACCTGGGGGGACGCGGGCGCGGAGCACCTCGTTCTCGAGGCCGACGGATCGCTGGCGGGATCGGACGGGTGCAACCGGCTGGGAGGCACCTATACGGTCGACGCCGACGAGATCACGGTGTCGCTGGGATTCAGCACCCTCATGGCGTGCCCCGGCGTCGACACCTGGTTGCGCGACGTCGCGACGGCGACCGTCGACGGCGACGTGCTCGTCGTCCGCGACGTCGACGCCAACGAGATCGGTACCCTCAGCCGTTCGTCGTGAATACGATGTCGACATGCAGGAGCCGACGCAGGATCAGCTGGAGACGTCCGACAAGCTCGAGAAGCGCACGATCGGGGGCGAGCTGCGCTACTACGTGAAGAACATCAAGGAGCACTGGCCCGTCGTCGTCGAGAACGAGCCGGACGCGGCCGGGCACGAGGCGTGGTTCACGCCGGACGGCAAGTTCCACGCGACGCACGCGCAGCTGCGGCGGGACGCCATGGTGGGCGGCATCGTCTGATCGGCCTGCGGCGGCCGCCGGTCGTCACGCGGTGAGCGTCGCCCATACCTCGGCGCCCGAGGGGATGCGGCCGGAGGCGTCGAGGCGCACCGCCGCCGTCCCGGGCTTCCGCTCGGCCTGAGCGCCGATGGCGGTCGCGAACTCCGCGGAGAACGCGCCCCGGGGCACCCGCGCGGTGACCGCCCGCAGCAGGTCGGCATCCCAGAGGTGCGGATCGGCGCCCGCGACGTCGAGGCTCGTCGCCGCCTCGAGCAGGTACCCCTCCGCATCCATCGCGGGATCGACGGAGGTCCACATGTGCCGCTCGATGATCTCCTGCACGCGGACGCGCCGCTCTGCCGGCCACCCCGCGCCCGCCGCGAAGACGGCGGCGACGGCACCGCCCGCCGTCTCGAACGCCACCGCGTGCGCGTCGAAGGTCGGCGCGACGCCCGCATCGTGCAGCATCGCCGCGACGTAGAGCAGCTCGGCGTCGTAGGCGAGCCCGCGGCTCTCGGCCAGCGCGCGCGCCCATACCCATGAGCGCAGGCTGTGACGCAGGACTCCCTCGGTGCACCACGTCTCGGCGACCTCGCGCGCGCGGTGCGCGGCGGCGGTGGGCGGCTGCAACAGGGCATCGACGTCGATCGTCATGGCACTCCTTCGGAAGTCTCGCCCCATCCTCCCGGGCCGAGCGATCGGAGACGGCGCGTCCGGCGGCGTTCGGCGGGAATCCGCCCACACGCGACGCTTTCGACGCGTCGGTCGGTGCCGTCGGCCGGGACGGCCGTCAGCGTGCGCGCAGAGCCGAGAGCGCCTCGGCCACGCGCTCCGCGAGATACGCGTGTCCCTCGGTCGTGGGATGGTTGCGCCCGATCTCGCCGGTGTCGATGATCCAGTCGTAGTCGGCGGCCGTGATCCAGCCGTCGGCGATCGGGGAGATGTAGGCCCACCCGCGGGCCGTCGCGGCCGCCGAGAGGTCACGGTCGATGCGCGCCGTGGCGGGTTCGACGGGCAGCACCTGGGGGGCGGGCCCGAGAATCACGATGGGGGTGTTCGGGTAGGTCGCCGACAACGCATCCCAGGCGCTCGACACCGCGTCGGTGTACCCCTCGGCCGGTACCTTGCGGTCGTTGATGGAGCCCTGCACGATGACGAGGTCGGGGTCGAGAGCCGGGTCGAGGTCGGCGATGCGCTCGCCGAACGTCCCACCGTCGATTCCCGGCACGAGGTAGCCGCTCCCGCGGGAGCCGTTGACGATCGTCTCGCCCCCGAGCAGATCGCCCAGGACGTACGCGTAGCCGAGCGTCGCCACCGACGCCGCCGAACCGAACGTCCACGAGTCGCCGAAGACGAGGACACGGGGATCGTCGGGGAGGTCGATGGCGGGTACGGCGACGGCCTGCGCGCCGCCCGCATCCGCACGGCTCACCGGCGTGGGATCGGTGGCCCACGGGCGCCAGATCGCCACCGCGCACACGACGGCGATGGCCACCGCCAGCCCTGCCAGGACGCCGAGCGAGCGGCGCGCCGAGGAGCGGGGAGTGCGGGCCATGCGAAGAGCGTACGCGGTGCGGCGCGCGGGGCGCGCATGGATGTCGTCAAGGGTCGCTGAGGTGCGTCGACCGCGTGCGAGGATGGCCCGGTGCAGCGCGTGGTGACGGCGGAACTCGACCTCGAGGTCGGGGTCGACGTCGACCTCATCTTCCAGATCACCGCGGCCCGCTCCATGCCCGTCGTCCTCGAGAACCTCACGTTCCGCCAGGGCGATCGCACCTACTACGCGACCGAGATCGTCGACCCCTTCGGCAGCAGGCTGCACCGGTTGCGAACCGAGCCCGGTCCGCTGGAGGTGCGCTACGAGGCGACGGTGTCCGGCCGCGCCTTCGCGCCCTACACGTCGGAGCTCGACACGATCGGCTACCTGCGCCCCAGCCGCTACTGCCAGTCGGACGAGGTGTTCGCCCATGCACGGCGGCAGTTCCGCGGTCTCGCCGGGCGGGAGCTCATCGACGCCGTGTCCGACTACGTCGCGGCGAGCGTGACCTACACGCCCGGCCTCAGCCTCGGCACCGACAGCGCGGTGACGACGCTCGCGAGCGGGCAGGGCGTCTGCCGCGACTATGCGCACCTGGTCATCGCGCTGCTGCGCGCCATGGACGTGCCGGCGCGGTACACGGCCTGCTTCGCGCCGGATCTGGTGCCGATGGACTTCCACGCCGTCGCGGAGGCGTACCTCGAGGGGGTCTGGTACGTCATCGACGCGACGCGACTGTCGCAGCGCACCTCCCTCGTCCGCATCGCCACGGGCCGGGATGCCGCCGACTGCGCGTTCCTCAGCTACCACGGCGGATTCGTCGGACTCGACGGCCTGCGCGTCGACGCCTCGGTGACGGCAGACGCGGAGACGGAGCCGGACGACCACCGGGCGCTGGTGCAGCTGTCGTGACCCGCCCGCCCGTCGCCGCGAATCCGCGGGTCGAGGGGTGCGCGCGACCGTAGGATAGGTCCGCTATGGATCCCGAACAGCTCTCCGCCGCCCTTCTCGCCGTCGTCCGTCCGATCGTGGAGGCACGCCGACCCGGAGCGGGCGCCGAGCTCACGCTGTCGGACATCGTGCTCGAGCGACCCAAGAACCGTGACCACGGCGACTGGGCGACCAACGTCGCGATGAAGTTCGCCAAGGCGGTCGGAACGAACCCGCGCGAGCTCGCCGCGGAGATCGTCGGGCCGCTGAGTGCGCTCGACGGCATCGCCACGGTGGATGTCGCCGGCCCCGGCTTCATCAACATCCGGCTGGACGCGGCGGCGGCCGGCGCGCTCGCCCAGGTGATCGTCGAGGCGGGAGCTGCCTTCGGCACCAACACGAGCCAGCGCGGCAACACGATCAACCTCGAGTTCGTCAGCGCCAACCCCACGGGCCCCCTCCACATCGGGCACACGCGCTGGGCCGCGCTCGGCGATGCCATCGCCCGCCTCCTGCTCGCGTGCGACGCGACCCTGGTCCGCGAGTTCTACATCAACGACGCCGGCGCCCAGATGGAGCGCTTCGGCCGGTCCGTCCTCGCCGCCGTGCTCGGTGAGGACGGCCCCGAGGACGGCTACGCGGGCGCCTACATCCAGGAGCTCGGTGAGCGCGTGCGCGCCATCCCCTTCGACGGCGCCGCCGGCGATCTGCTGACGGCGACCCGCGAGGAGCAGCTGGCCTTCGTCATCGAGCAGGCGTACGCGCTGCAGCTGGGCGAGATCCAGTCGTCGCTCGAGAAGTTCAACGTGCACTTCGACGTGTGGTTCTCGGAGCGCGTGCTGCACGCCCGCGCGGACGGCGCCCCGAGCCTCGTCGACGAGGCGGTCGAGCGGCTGCGCGAGCAGGGCCACGTCTTCGACCAGGACGGCGCCGTGTGGGTGCGCACGACCGACTTCGGCGACGACAAGGACCGCGTCATCCGGCGATCCAACGGCGAGTACACCTACTTCGCCGCGGATGCCGCGTACTACCTCAACAAGGGCGACCGCGGCTTCGCGCACAAGATCTACCTGCTCGGAGCCGACCATCACGGGTACGTGCACCGTCTGAAGGCGCTCGCGGGTTCCGCGGGAGACGATCCCGAGAAGGACATCGAGGTGCTCATCGGGCAGCTCGTCTCGATCAACGGCGCGCGTCTCAGCAAGCGCGCCGGCAACATCATCGAGCTCGACGACCTGCGGGACTGGCTCGGGACGGATGCGCTGCGGTACTCGCTCGCGCGGTACCCGGCCGACTCGCCCCTCACGCTCGACCCCGAGATCCTGCAGAAGCGCACCAACGACAACCCGGTCTTCTACGTGCAGTACGCCCACGCGCGTACCCACAACGTGGCGCGCAACGCCGCCGCATCCGGTGTCGATCGTTCGGCGTTCGCGCCCGAGCTGCTCACGCACGAGAGCGAATCCGCGCTGCTCGGCGCCCTCCAGGAGTTCCCGCGTCTGGTGGCCTTCGCCGCCGACCTGCGCGAGCCCCACCGCATCGCGCGCTACCTCGAGGAACTGGCCGGGCTCTATCACCGCTGGTACGACAGCTGCCGCGTCATCCCGCTGGGCGAGGAGCCCGTCGCCGACGTGCACCGCACGCGTCTCTGGCTCAACGACGCGACCGGTCAGGTGCTGCGCAACGGCCTCCATCTGCTCGGTGTGAGCGCACCCGAACGAATGTGAGCGACGGATGAGCCGCGACACCCAGCCCACCCTCCCGTTTCCCGCGGAGTGGGCGGAGACCGAGCAGGAGCGGCCCCGCCGCCGCCGGTGGCCCTGGCTCATCGCGCTGGTCGTCGTGCTCGCGCTGCTGGTGGCGGCGTTCTTCGCGGGGGAGTGGATCGCCCGCGACCTCGTGACGAAGACCGTTCGCCAGCAGATCGTCGCCCGCCTCGATCTTCCGGCCGACCAGCAGGTCGACATCGACATCCCCGGGTCGCTGCTCGTGCAGCTCGTGTCGGGCACGATCGACGAAGCGACGCTCAGCGCCCCGGATGTGGCGTTCGGCGACGTCTCGGGCGATGTGACGGTGCGGTTGACCGACCTGGCCCCGTTCGCCGGGCCCACCATGGGCGACGGCACCGCGACGGTCGTGCTCGATCAGCAGCAGTTGAGGGCCCTCCTCGCGACGGTCGACGGCTTCCCCGCCGACACGGTCGCGCTCGCCGAACCGAACGTGACGGCGGCGACGACCCTCAGTTTCTTCGGCGCCGACATCCCGCTCGCGCTCGCGCTGACGCCGTCCGCCGCGGACGGCGACCTCGTGCTCGCGCCGGTGTCGCTGCAGCTGGGCGGCGCCGACATCACGGCCGACGGCCTGCGGCAGCAGTTCGGCGGCATCGCCGACTCCGTGCTGCAGGGCTGGCACGTCTGCATCGCCGACAAGCTGCCGGCCGGTGTCCCGCTCACCGGCGTCGCCGTCGTCGGCGACCAGCTCGTCGCCGACTTCGGTGTGCAAGGAGCCCTCCTGACCGACGCCGCGCTCCGGGACAAGGGAGCCTGCTGACCGCGGGTACCCTGCGACGGTGAGCGATTTCGTCTTCTCCCGCGACCCCGCCGCCGTCGACCACGCCCTCGTGCACCGCTGGCTGAGCGAGCACGCCTACTGGGCGCTCGGGCGGTCGCGCGAGACGCAGGAGACGGCGATGGCGGCATCGCGCAACTACGGGGTGTACCGGGCGGTGTCGGGGGCGCAGGCGGCGTACGCCCGCGTCGTCACCGACGGCGCGACGTTCGCCTGGCTCTGCGACGTGTTCGTGGACCCCGAGGTCCGCGGCCGGGGCGTGGGCAAGATGCTCGTGGCCGGCGTCACCGCCGATCTCGCGCCGCTCGGACTCCGCCGCATCCTGCTGGCGACCGCCGACGCGCACGGTCTGTACGCGCAGCACGGATTCGCCCCGCTCACCGCTCCCGAGCGGATGATGGCGATCGTCTGAGCCGCGCTGTCGCGGCACGTCGCATGGCGGGTGCGGCATGGGCGGTGCCCTAGACTGCAAAGCACTCGCGTGGGTGTGTCGCGGGGCCCCGTCCCGCGGATTCCGATCACGCCGCGCCGCAGCCTCCACCGATTGGTTCCCCTGTGTCCGCCTCGCCCGTCCGTGCCGTCGCCCCCGCGTGGCTCGAGGTCCCGGATGACGCGAACGACCTGGCGGGAGCGGTCTGGCCGGCCTCCGCCGAGCGCGGCGCGGATGACGTGCTGCACATCGCCGGGGTGAGCGCGCTCGCGCTGCAGGAACGCTTCGGCACGCCGCTCTACGTGATCGACGAGGACGAGGTGCGTGTCCGTGCCCGCCGCATGCGCGACGCCTTCCGCGGCGCCGCGCGGCGTCACGGCGGCGACGCGCGGGTCTACTACGCGGGCAAGGCGTTCCTGTCGACCGAGGTCGCCCGGTGGGTGACCGACGAGGGGCTCAACCTCGACGTCGCGAGCCCGGGCGAGCTGGCGGTCGCGCTCGCCGCCGGCATCGAGCCCGCACGCCTGGGCTACCACGGCAACAACAAGAGCACCGCCGCCCTCGCGCACGCGGTCGAGCTCGGCATCGGCACGATCATCGTCGACAGCCTGGACGAGATCGAACGCCTGGCCCGCGTCACGGCCGGGCGCGACGCCGCGCAGAACGTGCTGGTGCGGGTCAACACCGGTATCCACGCCGAGACCCACGACTTCCTCGCGACCGCGCACGAAGACCAGAAGTTCGGGTTCTCGCCCGACGGTGCGCGCGATGCGGTGCGCCGCATCCGGGAGACCGCAGGCCTCCGCCTCGCGGGCCTCCACTGCCACATCGGCTCGCAGATCTTCGGCTCGGCGGGTTTCGCCGCCTCCGCCGAGCGCCTCGTCGCGCTGCACGCCGAGCTGTCGGCCGGCGGCGCGCTGGACGTGCTCAACCTGGGCGGCGGCTTCGGCATCGCCTACACCCGGGTGCAGGAGCCCGCCGTCATCGAAGAGCTCGCCGACGCGATCGTGGATGCCGTGGCCGCGGCCTGCGAGCGGCACGGCGTTCCCCTCCCGCTGCTCGCCTTCGAGCCCGGCCGTGCGATCGTCGGCCCCGCCGGCGTCACCCTGTACGAGGTCGGCACCGTCAAGCCGGTCGCACTCGACGGGGGCGCCGTGCGCACGTACGTCAGCGTCGACGGCGGCATGAGCGACAACGCGCGCCCGGCGCTGTACGGGGCGGACTACTCCGCCCGTCTCGCGTCGCGCGCGGGACGAGGCGAGCCGGCGCTCGTGCGCGTGGTCGGATCGCACTGCGAATCCGGCGACATCGTCGTCGAGGCCGAGTACCTCCCGGGCGATGTCGCACCGGGCGACGTGCTGGCGGTGCCCGCGACGGGGGCGTACTGCTTCTCGCTCGCCAGCAACTACAACTACGCGCCCCGGCCCGCCGTGGTCGCGGTACGCGAAGGACAGGCGCGGATCATCGTGCGCGGCGAGACGGTCGACGACCTGCTCTCGCGCGACGTGGGTGCCGCGCCGGAGAAGGGTGATCAATGATCGACTACCGCCACCTGCGCGTCGCACTGCTCGGCGCCGGAGCCGTCGGCTCCCAGGTCGCCGCGCTGCTGCTCAAGCACGCGGACGAGCTCGCCGACCGGGCCGGTGCCAGCCTGGAGCTGGCCGGGATCGCCGTGCGCGACATCGACGCCCCGCGCGACGTCGACCTGCCGCGCGAGCTGTTCACGACCGATGCCGAATCGCTCATCGTCGGCGCCGACATCGTGATCGAGCTGATCGGCGGCATCGAGCCGGCGCGCACGCACGTGCTGCAGGCGATCAACTCCGGCGCCGACATCGTCACCGCCAACAAGGCGCTGCTCGCGACCCACGGCGCGGAGATCTTCGACGCCGCCGACCAGGTCGGCGCGCAGGTCTACTACGAAGCCGCCGCCGCCGGCGCGATCCCGATCATCCGGCCGCTGCGCGACTCCCTCGCCGGTGACCGCGTGCAGCGGATCATGGGCATCGTCAACGGCACGACGAACTACATCCTGGATCGGATGGACACCGAGGGCGCCGACTTCGGCGACGTCCTCGCGCAGGCGCAGGCTCTGGGCTACGCCGAATCCGACCCGACGGCCGACGTCGAGGGGTATGACGCGGCCCAGAAGGCCGCGATCCTCGCGTCGCTCGCCTTCCACACCACCGTCCCGCTCGAGGCCGTGCACCGCGAAGGCATCACGCACATCGACGCGGCGATGATGGATGCGGCGCGCTCCGCCGGCTACGTCATCAAGCTCCTCGCCGTGTGCGAGCGTCTGACCGGCCACGACTCGCCCACGGGCGAGGCCATCTCGGTGCGGGTCTACCCGGCGCTGATCTCGCGCGATCACCCCCTCGCCAGCGTGCACGGCGCGAACAACGCGGTCTTCGTCGAGGCCGAGGCCGCCGGACCCCTCATGTTCTACGGCGCGGGCGCGGGCGGGGTGCAGACCGCATCCGCCGTGCTCGGCGACGTCGTGTCGGCTGCGCGGCGCCACATCGCCGGCGGTGTGGGCGTGGGCGAGTCGACCCGGGCGAATCTGCCGGTCCTCGAGATCGGTCATGCGGTCACGCGGTACCAGGTCACCCTGGAGGTCAGCGACCAGCCGGGTGTCCTGGCGACGATCGCCGGCATCCTCAGCGACGGGCGCGTGTCGATCGCGACCGTCGAACAGAGCGTCATCGCCGTCGACGGCGAAGACTCCGGCCGGGCGCGCCTGGTCATCGGAACGCACAGCGCACGAGAGCAGGACCTCAGCGACACCGTCGATCGACTCGCGGACAGCGACGTCGTCGAGCGGGTCGTGTCGGTGCTGCGGGTGGAAGGGAACTGAGATGGCACACCTCTGGCGCGGAGTCCTCCGCGAGTACGCCGACCGACTCGGCGTGACCGAGACCTCGACGGTCGTCACCCTGGGCGAGGGCGGCACGCCCCTCATCCCCGCCGCCGCGCTGTCGCAGCGCACCGGCGCGGACGTCTGGGTGAAGTTCGAGGGAATGAACCCCACCGGGTCCTTCAAGGACCGCGGCATGACGGTAGCGCTCTCGCGTGCCGTCGAGCATGGTGCGAAGGCCGTCATCTGCGCCTCGACCGGCAACACCTCGGCCTCCGCCGCGGCCTACGCCGCGCATGCCGGCATCACCGCGGCCGTCCTCGTGCCCGAGGGCAAGATCGCGATGGGCAAGCTCAGCCAGGCCGTGGCCCACGGCGGCAAGCTCATCCAGATCCGCGGCAACTTCGACGACTGCCTCGAGATCGCCCGCGAGCTCGCCGACCACTACCCGGTGCACCTGGTGAACTCGGTCAACCCCGACCGGATCGACGGCCAGAAGACCGCCGCCTACGAGGTCGTCTCGCAGCTCGGCGACGCCCCCGACTTCCACTTCATCCCGGTCGGCAACGCCGGCAACTACACGGCCTACACCCGCGGATACCGCGAAGAGGCCGAGCGCGGCGTCTCGACCCGCGTGCCCCGCATGTTCGGGTTCCAGGCCGCCGGTTCCGCGCCCCTCGTGCGCGGCGAGGTCGTGAAGAACCCCGAGACGATCGCGAGCGCCATCCGCATCGGCAACCCGGCCTCCTGGCAGCTCGCGCTCGAAGCGCGCGACGCGACCGACGGATGGTTCGGCGCCATCGACGACGACCGGATCCTCGCCGCCCAGAAGCTGCTGTCGGAGACCGTCGGCGTCTTCGTCGAGCCGGCGTCCGCCATCTCCGTCGCCGGACTGCTCGACCGGGCCGAGGCGGGCATCATCCCGCGCGGCGCGAAGGTCGTCCTCACCGTCACCGGCCACGGGTTGAAGGACCCGCAGTGGGCGCTGCGCAGCGCCGACGGCGGCGAGGTCACCCCGACCGTCGTCGACGCCGAGGTCTCCGAGGTCGCCTCCGTGCTGGAGCTCGCCCCTGAGGCCGGGGCGTGAGCGTACCCCTGGGCCGCAGCGTCTCGGTGCGGGTTCCCGCCACGAGCGCCAACCTCGGCCCGGGGTTCGACACGCTGGGCCTGGCGCTCAGCGTGTACGACGAGCTCGAGGTCACGGCGCTCGCGCCGGGTGAGCTCGAGATCGAGGTCTCCGGAGCCGGGGCCGAGCAGGTGCCCCGCGACGGATCCCACCTCGTGGTGCGGGCCATCGCCCACGCGTTCGCGGCGGTGGGCAGGCCCCTGCCGGGCCTGCGTCTCGAGGCGCGCAACGTGATCCCGCACGGGCGGGGGATGGGCTCCTCGGGCGCGGCGGTCGTGTCGGGACTCCTGGCGGCGAAGGGCCTGCTGGCCGGCGACGTCGACATCGACGCCGACGCGCTCCTGCAGCTCGCCACCGAGCTCGAGGGTCACCCCGACAACGTGGCACCCGCCCTCTTCGGCGGACTCACGATCGCGTGGATGGATGCCGACGGCCCGCAGCACAAGAAGCTGCTGGTGCATCGCGGCGTCTCGCCGATCGTGTTCGTGCCCGAGTTCACGATGTCGACGTCCGTGGCCCGCGGGCTGCAGCCCGACCAGTTCTCCCGGGCGGATGCCGTCTTCAACGTGTCGCGGTCGGCGCTGCTGATCGCGGCGCTGACGCAGAGCCCCGAACTCCTGATGGCGGCCACCGAGGACAAGCTCCACCAGAGCTACCGCGCCGCGGCCATGCCCGAAACCGATCGTCTCGTGCAGGAACTGCGCCGCGCGGGCTTCGCGGCGGTCGTCTCGGGTGCCGGTCCCTCGATCCTGGTGCTCGCCGACGGCCCCGGCCGACGGTTCGAAGCGGCGCAGGTCGTGGCGTCTCACGCGGACACTCCGTGGGAGGCGCTCATGCTCGCCGTCGACTTCAAGGGTGGTACAGTGAGGGACAACGCGGAGGGTGCCACGTCACTGACGTGAATCTGGCCTTCGTCGCAATCTGCGAACCACCCGCGTGACCCCCTGCATCCCCTCCTCGGTGCGTCTGTCGACGTTGCCGTGGGCATCCCGAGTATGCGAAGGGTGCAGGCGAACGCCTGTCTATGGGTGTCTCGCGCGGTCACGCGCTGATTAACGTTTCACCGAGGGAGCACTCGTGGAGTCCATCTCCGAGATCCGGGCCGCTGACGAGAACGTCGCCGGCATCACCAGCACCGATGCGTCGGTTGCCACCGAGGCGCCTGCGGCGCCCGCGACCGAGGAGCCCCAGGCTCCCGCCACCGAAGAGCCTGCGGCGCCCGCCGCCGAGGCCCCGGTGAAGGCGCCGCGCAAGCGCGCACCGCGTCGTGCCAAGAGCACCGACGTCCCCGCCGAGGCTCCGGCCGAGGCACCCGCGGCCGAGACCGCCGCCCCCGAGGCACCCGCCGACGTCGTCGCCGACGCACCGGCGGCCGAGGTGACGGCGCGATCCCTGGCAACTATTAGGCTAGGCGTCATTCGTTTTCCAATGGATAATAATAATGTTGCTGATTTGTATCTTGTGCTAGTCCAAACGTTG
>NZ_JBFBHG010000021.1:0-65685 GCF_040685095.1 Microbacterium sp. NPDC089189 | reverse complement strand
TGGGCGCGACGGCACTGATCCCGCCCCGACTGCGGTCGCGCCGAGCCTGACCCGTCCCGCCCGCGCGGCCCGAACGCGCGGGCGGGACGCTCCACCCCTGGGGTGCGCCTCCCCCGGTTCTCGGAGAATGGCGCCGTTCTCGGAGGATCGCCGCCGCACCCTCCGAGAAACGTCGTGTTCTCCGAGAACGGTGGATGCCGGACGCACCCCGTGCGCGGGACTCAGCCCTTGACGGCGAGAGCGGCCTGGTAGAGCTCGCGCGAGGAATGCCCGGTCGCCGCGGCGACCTCGCCCGCCGCATCCTTCAGCCGCGTGCCGGCGCGCACCTGCTCGAGCACCTGGGTCACCGCGTCGGGGAACTCCACCCGCGCACGTTCCGCCCCGCCGACCACGACGACGATCTCGCCGCGCACCCCGTCCGCCGCCCACGTGACGAGCTCGGCGAGGGTGCCGCGGGCGGTCTCCTCGTGCAGCTTCGTGAGCTCGCGGCAGACGGCGGCGCGCCGATCCGCCCCGAACGCATCGCGCATGTCGACGAGGGTCTCGGCGATGCGCGACGGCGCCTCGAAGAACACGGTCGTGCGCTCTTCCCCGGCGAGACGCGACAGCGCCTTGCGGCGATCGCCGCCCTTGCGGGGAAGGAAGCCCTCGAACGCGAACCGGTCGGTCGGCAGCCCCGACACGGCGAGAGCGGTCAGCACGGCCGACGGGCCCGGCAGCACGGTGACGTCGACGCCCAGCGCCACCGCCGCGGCGACGAGTCCGTACCCCGGATCGCTGACGGTCGGCATGCCGGCGTCGCTCAGCACGAGCACGTCCTCGGTCTGCGCGCGGGTGGCCAGCTCGCCGGCGCGCTGCTTCTCGTTGTGATCGTGCAGCGCCACCAGCTGGGGACGATTCGTCACGCCGAGAGCGGCGAGCAGCCGCTGCGTGGTGCGGGTGTCTTCGGCGGCGATCACCGTCGCCGCTTCCAGCGCCTCGACCAGCCGACGGGTCGCGTCCCCCAGATTGCCGATCGGGGTCGCCGCGAGGATGATCACGGCCCCAGCATAAGCTGGCCTCCGTGACTTCGACCGCCGCGCCGCCGCTGCTGCCCGCGCCGCGTCCGTCCCGCTACGACCGCTGGATGGGGCGGGTGCGCACCACTCCCCTGCTGGCCCGGCGGCTCGACGTCTGGACGCCGGTCGCGCTCACGGTGCTGGCGGCTCTGCTGCGGTTCGTCGGCCTCGGGCATCCGTCGACGATCGTGTTCGACGAGACCTACTACGTGAAGGACGCGTGGTCGCAGTGGCTCCTGGGCTACACCGCGAACTGGCCGGACGGCGCGGATGACGCGTTCGGTTCCGGGACGGTGCCCGACAGCCTGACCGCCGGCAGCTTCTCGGTGCACCCGCCGCTGGGAAAGTGGCTCATCGGTCTCGGCATGTGGGTGTTCGGCGCCGACAGCGCGTTCGGCTGGCGCGCCGCCGTCGCGCTCTGCGGCACGCTCAGCGTGCTGCTGGTGTACCTCATCGCGAAGACCCTCACCTCGTCCACCCCGGTCGCCGCGCTCGCCGGATTCCTGCTCGCGATCGACGGACTCTCGATCGTGCTCAGCCGCGTCGCGCTGCTCGACGGCATCCTCACGTTCTTCGTCCTGCTCGGATGCTGGTTCGTGCTGCTCGACCGACGGCGCCACCTCGACCGGTTGCGCACCCGGCTCGAGAACCACGACGACCCCCGCATCGCGTGGGGGCCCGTCCTCTGGAACCGGCCGTGGCTCATCGCGGCGGGCGTCGCCTTCGGCGCCGCCACCGCCGTGAAATGGTCGGGACTGTACGTGCTGGCCGCCTTCGGCCTCTACGTCGTCGTCACCGACGCCCTGGCCCGCCGCCGCCTGGGGGTCGCCTACTGGCCCGTGGATGCGGTGCGCCAAGGGGTCGTCTCCTTCGTGCTGCTCGTGCCGGTCGCCGTCGTCACCTACCTCGCCTCCTGGACGGGCTGGCTCGTCACCTCCGGCGGCTACGAACGTCAGAGCGCCGCCGGTCAGGAGGCGGACGGACCGTGGGCGTGGGTGCCCGAGCCGCTCCGCGCCCTGTGGCGGTTCCACGAGTCGATCTACGCGTTCCACGTCGGCCTCTCGACGCCGCACGGCTACCAGAGCGACGCGTGGCAGTGGCCTCTGCTCGTGCGCCCCACATCCATGCACTGGTCGCAGTCCGGCGACACCGTCGAGGCCGTCTCGTCGATCCCCAATCCGCTCATCTGGTGGGCGGGGATCGCGGCCGCCGTGCTGCTGCTGGTGCTGTTCGTCCGTGTGCGCGATGCGCAGGCGGCGTTCGTGCTCACCGGCATCGCGGCGACCTACGCGCCGTGGCTGCTGTACCCCGACCGCACGATCTTCCAGTTCTACACGGTGGCGATGATGCCGTTCCTCGTGATCGCGATCGCGCTCGCCGCCCGCCGCATCGCCGGCTCGACCCAGCCCGACAAGCGACTGGCGGGACAGCGCGTCGTGCTGATCTTCGTCGTCGTCGCGACGCTGCTGTCGGTGTTCTGGTACCCCGTGTGGACGGCGATGCCGGTGCCGTACGAGTTCTGGCGCCTGCACAACTGGCTGCCCACCTGGGTGTGAGCGTGCGCGGCGGGCCACCGCGCATCGGGCGTCAGAGCGCCGAGCCCTCGGCCTCCCAGGCCAGGATCTCCTCGGCGCCGCGTTCGACGTCGACCGGCACCACGATCGGGCGTCCGCCGGTGAACGCGTCGTGCTCGCGCACCACGATCGCCTCGATCTCGGACGTCCGCATCGCCGGGTAGCGCGCCTGCAGCCGCGAGACGACGCCGGCGTAGGAGGTGAGCTCCCAGCCGTCGATGACGTGAGGGCGGTCCTGATCGCCGGTGGCAGGCATCGACGAAAGGGTCATGTGCCCATCGTCACACCGTCGCGCCGATTCCGGGCCGGGATCGGCGGTCGTTAGGCGATGCAGCTAAATCGCGCCCGAACGATCAACCGGCCTAACGATCTCGGCGGGGCGGTCGAGGGGCTCAGGAGGCGTCGGCGTGCGCGTCGACCTGATCGACGGCGCTCTGCAGCCGGCCGAGGCACTCGATGACGACGGAGCTCTCCTCCGGCGTCATGTCGATGACCGCGTCGAGCATGCGGTCGTGCATGTCGCCGAGGGTCTTGCGCACCTCGTCGTCGGTGTCGGCGGTGGGCACGACGTAGAGGCTGCGCCGATCGGTGGCGTGACGTTCGCGCCGCACGTGACCCGACTTCTCGAGGCGATCGATGATCGCGGTCATGGAGGCGGTCGACACCCCGAGGTAGCGGGCCAGCTCGCCGGGCGAGACCTGCGTCTCGCGCTGACGCGCCTTCAGCAGGTAGCGGAGCACGAGCAGATCGTTCTCGCCCATCGACATGGCGTCGCGGGTGCGACGACGCATCGCGACCTCCGCGGCACGGTAGACCCGGAACGCCTGCAGCAGCTCCACCGCGCGACGGCGACGGGCATCCTCGTCGTCGGCGTACCAGTAGCCGCTGTTCGGGTCGATCACATCGGGCATGGATTCGATGATAGGCGGGGTTGGGCGTGGTCAGCGCGGAGAAATCGCCAGCGCCGCGGGGTCGTGCACCGGCAGCAGGCAGACGAAGCCCTCGCAGACGTAGGCCGTCGGCCGCCCGTCGGGGCTCGTCCGCCCCTCGAACAGCGAGAATCCAGCCGCCGCCCACGCATCGGCATCCGTCGCGGTGACGCGCACGACGGTGTCGGCTCCGCGCTCCTGCGCCGCGCGGACGAGCGGATCGTCGGCCGATGGGGCGATGACGACGATCTGACGGGGTGGACGCGACAGCCGCGCCGAGACGGCGAGGATCGCACCGTGCGCGAACGGCTCGGCGGCGGCGCGCGGCGCGCGCGCCGCCACGAGCCGCTCCGCCACGCCGCGGTAGCGCTCACCGGCGCCGAGCTCCCACAGCGTCAGCGCCGCCGCGGCGAACGCCGCCTGCCCCGAGGGACGGTCGGTGTCGGCGTCGTCGACCTCCGGTGCGCCCAGACGCGCCAGGACAGGATCGCGCCCGCCCGGCACCCGTACGGCGCCGGTCTCGTCCAGGCACAGGTCGATGAGCCGACGCGCCTCGACGGCGTAGGCGTGCTCCCCCGTCGCGGCGGCGAGCGCCAGCAGGCCGCCGGCGTATCCGCCGTAGTCCTCCAGCACGGCGGGCGCAGACGAGGTGATCTCATCGAGCGACCCGCGCCGGAGAGTCCCGTCGGGGGCCGTGTTGGCCTCCGCCACGGCATCGGCCGCGCGGGCGGCCGCCGCGACGAGGTCGGGGCGGCCGAGGCGCGCACCCGCCGTGGCGAGCGCCTCGACGGCGAGCCCGTTCCACGCGGTGACCAGCTTCGCGTCGACGGACGGTGCCGCCAGCGTGCTGCGGCCGGCGAGCGGGCGACGGTAGTAACCGCCCTCGCTGCGCGCGCCGTCGATCACCGACTCGGAGTCCTGCGCGGCGGCGAAACCGCCGGAGTCCAGCAGCAACGCGTCGAGGAGGAAGCGGGCGACGCCCTCGGCGACGTCGCGCCGACCGGCATCGAGGGCCACCAGCAGCAGCCCGGCGTTGTCGGTGAGCATGCGCTCGTAGTGCGGCTCCGACCAGTCGCGGCGCGTCGCGTACCGGAAGAACCCGCCGTCCTCGTCGCGGAGCGGTGAAGCGGCCATCACCTCGACCGTCCGCGCGACGAAGGCGGACGCCTCCGGCAGCGTGTCCGCGAGCGCGGCGGACTGCAGGAAGCGCAGCACGGGCACCGTGGGGAACTTGGGGGTGTGCGCGTCCGCATCCGCGGCGGCGAAACCGCCGTGGACGGGATCCTCCCGGGCGAGGATGCGGCGGGTCAGGTCTTCCCGCACCGGCGGGGTGATCTCGCCCGTGGCGGCGGCGCTGTCCGCGGCGGCGCGGAGCGCGCCCTGCAGGGAGAAGGCGGTCTCGAGCACCGCCTCGCGGCGTTCAAGCCACGCCTCCTGCACGGCACGCACCACATCCGCGAAGGCCGGCATCCCGCCGCGGGCCTCGCGGGGCCAGTAGGTGCCCGCGAAGAACGGCTGTCCCGCCGGGGTCGTGAACACGGTGAGCGGCCATCCGAGATGCGGGGTGAAGGCGGCTGCCGCGGAGAGGAAGACGGCGTCCACCTCGGGATGCTCCTCGCGATCCACCTTGATCGCGACGAGCGTGTCGTTGAGCAGCCCTCCGGTCGCGGGGTCGGAGAAGGACTCCGCCGACATCACGTGGCACCAGTGACAGGTGGCGTAACCGATCGACACCATGACCGGGACGTCGCGCCGGCGGGCCTCGGCGAAGGCCTCTTCTCCCCAGGCGTACCAGGCCACCGGCTGCCCGGCATGCGCGCGCAGATAAGGGCTCGCGGACTCCGTCAGATCGGACGTCATGTGTCAAGCGTAGATCGCCCGTCACAGCACCGACCCGCCGCTGTGATAGGAAAGATCGACTGTCCCCCGCACGGCTCGGGGGATTCGCGCTGTCGGCTTGCGGGGAAAGGGGGACGGTGTGGCGCAGAGACTGCCCGCCGCACCGCCGGTTCTCCCCGGTTTCACGTACGTGCGACCGCTCGGAACGGGCGGCTTCGCCGATGTGTTCCTCTTCGAGCAGGACATGCCCCGCCGTCCCGTCGCGGTCAAGGTGCTGCTCGAAGATCTCGTCGACGACGGTCTGCTGCGGATGTTCAACGCCGAGGCCGACGTCATGGCCCGCCTGAGCGCCCACCCCTCGATCCTCACGATCTACCAGGCGAGCATCTCGTCCGACGGGCGCCCCTATCTCGTCATGGAGTACTGCCCCGGCTCCCTCGGCTCCCGCTACCGGCGCGAGGAGATCCCGATCGCCGAGGTGCTGCAGGCCGGCATCCGCATCGCGTCGGCGCTCGAGACCGCGCACCGCTCCGGGCTGCTGCACCGCGACATCAAGCCGTCGAACCTGCTCGTGACCGCCTTCGGCGCCCCGGTGCTGTCGGACTTCGGCATCGCGACCGCCGTGGGCGGACGCGGCGAGGAGGAGATCTTCGCGATGTCGGTGCCCTGGAGCGCGCCCGAGATCGTCGACGAGCGCATCGCCGGCTCGGTGCCCGCCGAGGTGTGGGCGCTGGGCGCCACCCTGTACTCGCTGCTCGCGGGCCGGAGCCCGTTCGAGCGTCCCGGCTCCGGCCAGAACAGCCGCGATCAGCTGAAGGCCCGCATCCGTCGCGCGGTGTACACCCCGATCGGTCGCCCCGACGTGCCGGCGAGCCTCGAGGCGGTGCTGTCGCGGTCGATGCAGCGCGAGCCCGCCGCCCGGCACCCCTCGGCCGCGCAGTTCGCCTACGAGCTGCAGCTGGTGCAGCACGAGCTGGGCCTGCCGCACACACCGATGGAGGTCGCGGTCGACGAGTGGGCGTCCGCGGGAGCACCGGTCGATTTCGCCGACGACCGCGCGCGCGGGCCGGTGCGGCCCAGCGTCGCCTACGAGTCCCGCCGCCCCGAGCGTGCCCGCGACCGCGGCGGACGCCGCCCGGACGAGGGCACGATCCTGGCAGGATCGGAGCCGCGACGACGCGGCCTGTCGGCCGGCGTCATCGCGGCGATCGCCGTCGGCGCGGTCGTCCTGATCGCCGCGGCCGTGGCGATCACCGTGTTCGTCGTGGGAGGCAGCTGACATGGCCCGTCGGGAGGAGAGCTCGCCGGTGACCCGTCGCCGGTGGATCATCGGCGGCGCCGTCACCGCGGTCGTCGCCGTCACCGCCACGCTCGCCGTGGTGTGGCCGGGCTTCGACGCGCAGCAGACCCCGCCGGACGACGGCACCGTCTGGGCGATCCAGGCGGGCGAGGGCCGCCGCTACGCGCGGGTCAACACCACGGTCGGCGAGCTCGACACCGTCAAGCAGGTCGAGAACCCGAGCGGCATCGTGCAGACCGAGTCCCGGCTGTTCGTGTACGCCGAGGGCGACACCCGCTTCGCCGACGTCGACATGGCGCTGCCCGCCGATCTCGACGCCGACGCCGAGGACGCCTTCGAGACCACCCCGCCCGGAACCGTCGACGTTCTCTCCTCCGGCGACGTCGTCGTGTACCGCACCGACAACGGCGGGCTGTTCGCCGGCTCCCTGACCGGCACGACGACCACCATCCCGATCGACCCCTACGCCGACGACGAGGTCCCCGAGGGCGAGGAACGCCGCACCTTCGTGGCGGACTCGGCCGCCGTGGGCGCCGACGGCACGGTCTACGCCTACTCCTCCGCCGAGGGCCGCGTCATCCGCGCCGACGCCGGCACCGGCCGCGTCACCGGATCCGACGACGTCGCCGACGGGCCCGAGGAGGGCGCCTCGCTGACAGCCGCCGGCACCTCGTGGGCGCTGCTCGACCCCGAATCCGGCCAGCTGTGGGTGCGGGGACGCGGCGAACCGCTCGACAGCGGCACCATCGGCGGCGTCCTGCAGCGCACCACCTCGTCGGACGAGCTCGTGTACATCGCCGATGCGACGGGGCTCGTCGCGGTGCCGCGGGACGGCTCGGGACCGGATCGTCTCGTCGACGCCGCCCAGGGCACGCCGGCCGCCCCCGCCGAGGTGGACGGCGTCGTCTACGGCGCGTGGCTGCCCGACGGCGGCACGACCGGCACGCTCTTCTCCAGCGCGGACGGCACCTCCGACCTCGACTACGGCGGCGGTCAGCTCGGCGACGAGGTTGCCCCGGAGTTCATCAGCAACGGATCGCGGATGATCCTCAACGAGACCCGCTCCGGCTGGGTGTGGACCCTGCCCGACGGCCGGCTGGTCGCGTCGTCGCAGCAGTGGGACCCCGACCAGGAGCAGCCCAGCGTCCAACAGGAGGACGTCGAGGCGGAGCGCGTCATCGACCCGAAGCCCCCGATCGCCGTGGACGACGCCTTCGGCGTCCGCGCGGGGCGCAGCGTCGTCCTGCCGGTCCTGCTGAACGACCACGACCCCAACGAGGACGTCCTCAGCATCGTCGCGGCATCCGTCGAGGGACTCGATCCCGCCTTCGGCACCGTGATCGCGACGAACGAGCAGCAGGAGCTCGTCGTGCGGGTCTCGCCGGACGCCTCCGGCTCGGCCTCCTTCCGCTACCGCGTCACCGACGGCACCACGACGGACGGCCTCACCTCGGAGCCCGCCACCGTGACCCTCACCGTCGCCGGCGACGACCAGAACAGCGCACCGGTCTGGTGCGGCGTCGAGGGCTGCCTGTCGACGTGGCCGAACCCGCAGGTCGTGCCGGGCGGCACGGTGTCGGTCAACGTGCTCGAGGGCTGGGTGGACCCGGACGGCGACCCGCTCTACATCTCGTCGGCGGTGAACCAGAGCGGCATCGGCTCGACGGCGCTCGACCCGCAGGGCACGATCACGTTCCAGCACCCGAACCCCAACCAGGCCGAGGCGCAGAGCATCCCGATCCTCGTGACCGTCACCGACGCGCGCGGACAGTCCGCCGAGAAGTCGCTCGAGATCGGTGTGACGCCGAGCCCGCAGCTGACAGCGGAGTCCTTCGCCGCCATCGGCACGGCCGGCACGCCCACCACGGTCGACCTGCGCCCGCATGTCACCGGCCTCAACGGCGGCCTCTCGGTGCGCTCCGCGACGGCCATCACCGACGGCGCCGGCGACATCACCGTGAACAGCGTCGCGGGCACGTTCGTCTTCACGGCCGCCAATCCGGGCTCGTACCTCGTGCAGTACGTCGTCGCCGACGACATCGCCGAGGCGACGGGCACGGCGCGCATCACCCTCGTCGACCCGGCTCAGACCCAGATCTCCACCCCTCCCCTGACGGCGTTCGTCCGCCCCGGCGAGGACGCCACGATCGATGTCATCTCGCCCGTCGCGAACCCCGCGGGCCTCGTCCTGCTCGCCAGCGACATCCGCACGACCCCGGACGCGGTGGCGACGCTCGGCGTCGACCTGGTGGGCCAGAACATGCTGCGCGTGGCGGGTGCGACCGACAACGGCCAGCCGGGCGTGCTGGGCCTGGTGACCTACACGGTCTCGGACGGCACGGGCAACGGGTACACGACCACGACGGGCGAGGTCACGGTCGTCCTCCTGCCCGCGGCCACCGCCGAGCCGCCCATCGCCGTCGACGACGCGGTGACCGTGCGTGCGGGCTCCCAGATCGACATCCCGGTGCTCGAGAACGACACCGCCCCCGCGGGCGCGCTCTTCTCGATCGACGCCGAGACGATCACGAACGAGTCCGGCGCGGGCCTCGCCTTCGCGACGGGCCGGCTCGTGCGCTACCTCGCGCCCACGGAGCCCGGCACGTACACGGTCGGGTACTCGATCTACCGCATGGGCTTCCCCGACATGACCGACACCGCGCGGGTGACGATCACCGTCGTGCCGGGCGACGCGAACGCCGCCCCCGTGCCGCGCACGCTCGTCGGGCGTGTGCTCAGCGGCGCGACCGTGTCGATCCCGTTCGACCGCTTCGCCGTGGACCCCGACGGGGATGCGGTGGCCCTCGACCGCATCGTGGCGCAGCCGGAGCGCGGGTCGGCGACGATCTCCGCCGAGGGCGACGCGATCCTGTACTCGAGCGCGCCGGGCGACAGCGGTCAGGTCGGCTTCACCTATCAGGTGCGCGACGCGCAGGGGGCGACGGGCGTCGCCGAGGTGCGCGTGGGCGTGCTCGACGCCGAGTCGAACCCGAGCCCCGTCACGTACAGCGACTACCTCCAGGCGCAGGCCGGCGACGAGGCGGAAGCGGTGGTGCGCCCCGCCGACAACGACATCGATCCCTCCGGCAGCAACCTCGAGGTCATCGACGTGCGCCCCAACGCCGAGACCGGATCCGTCGAGTACCGCGCGATGGAGACGATGCTCGGCGGGCTCGAGGACGGCGAGGTGCGCCTCAAGGTCGGCACGCAGCTGGGCACGTACTCGTTCGCCTACACGGTGCGAAACGCCACCGGCGACACCGCGATCGGGCTGATCGTGCTGAAGGTCGTCCGCGACCCCGTGCCCGACTACCCGACCGTCCGGGACACGACGCTCACGGTCGAGACGCGCGAGGACTTCCCGACCGGGGTCGACGTGCTCTCGGGCAAGGTGTCGTGGAGCGCGGGAGACGCCGCCGACCTCGACCTGACGCTCTGGGGCGAGCACCCCGGTATCCGCGTGGAGGGCCGCAGCATCGCCGGGGCCATCCCGGACGAGACGCTGCTCATCCCCTTCCAGGTCGCGGGCACCGCCTTCGACGGCAGCGAGGTCGTCTCCTACGGGTTCCTGCGGGTGCCAGGAACGAACGATCTGCAGCTGACGCTCCGCGGCTCCGCCGCCTCCGCACAGGTCGACGAGCGTGCCACGGTCGACATCGACCTCGACCGCGCGGTCGCGCTGCCGCCGCGCGCCGACATCGAGATCGACCCGTCACGGGTGACCGTGGGCGGCGCACGCCCCGAGGCGCGGTGCGAGGCCACCACGGGCAACACGGTGCGCTACACCGCCGGCGCGGGAGCACCCTGGACCGACAGCTGCACGATCCCGGTGCGCCTGGTCGGCCAGGAGGACTACACGTTCCTGACCGTCCGCATCGAGATCATCGCCGAGGACCCGCAGCCCGAGCTGCGTCCCGCCTCGCTGACGGTGAGCCCCGGCTCGTCGCAGACCTACACCCTCACCGACATGACGACGTGGGCCGGGACCGAGGACTGGGCAGCCCTCCAGTACGCGGTCGGCTACGCCGGCGACCAGTTCACCGTCGAGCAGGCCGGCAACCAGGTCACCGTGACCGCGCGCGACGCCGCCCGCCCCGGTCGGCAGGAACCGGCAACCGTCACCCTGCCGAGCCACCGCGACGCGCGCCCGGCGACCCTCGCCCTGACCGTCGGTCCCGCGCCCTCCACGCTCCCGAAGGGCGCCACGCTCACGCAGCAGTGCTCGCAGTCGGCGGGCACCAGCTGCGCGATCAACGTCATCGGCGCCGGCGGCGAGATCAACCCGCTGCCGGGCACCCCCCTGACGCTCGTGTCCGTCGGCGCGAGCACCTGCACCGGCATCTCGTTCGCGGTGGCCAGCAGCACCGCCATCCAGGCCAGCTGGTCGCCGGATGCCGACGGCACCCGCTGCACGGTGGGATTCACGGTCGAGGACGCACAGGGCCGGCAGTCGGGAGGCGACCGCAACGGTCAGGTGACCCTCGATCTGCAGGGCTACCCGAAGACCCCGAACGCCGTGACCCAGACCGCCTTCGGCGACCGTTCCATCACGCTGCGCGTCGACCCGGGCACCGCGTCGAACGCCTACCCGGCACTCCAGGGCTTCCGCGTCTTCCAGGGCGCGCAGCAGGTCACCACGTGCGCCCCCAACGGCGCGTGCGAGCCGTTCAGCGTCGCCGCGAACGGCGACCAGCGCCAGTACGAGGCGCGCGCCTTCAACAGCGTCGGCGACTCCCGCACCGGCGTGCAGGTGCGCGCCTGGGCCTACCGGTCGCCGACCGTCGGCCGCGTCGTCGCGGAGCCGGTCTACCAGCCCGGCCGTACGACCAACGACACGGGCGTCGTGCATATCCGCATCGAGAACGCGGACCCCGAGGTGCGCTCCTACGAGGTGACGGGCGCCTCCGGCCCGGTGCCGGCCACGCGCACCAACGTGACCGAGGTCGACGTCACGCTGCCCGTGGGCTCGGCCAACATCACGGTCACGCCGACGAGCAACAACGCCGCCCCGGACGGCAGCGGCTCGGTCGGCTCGTCCGGCAACGCCGCCGTCACCGTCGCCGGCCTCCCCCGCACCGGCAACGTCGCGGTGGAGCGCGAAGCCCAGACCTCGCTGACCCTCTCCGAGGCGCCGCTCGACCGCAACGGCAGCTCCCGGCCGAACGAGGTCGTCTACGTGGCGGTGCGCGCCGGCGGCGACTTCTCATGCGACGTCGGCCCGGACGGCTCGGGCCTGCGCGTCCGCGGCGGCCAGGTGTCCCCGTCGCGCACGATCTCGGGCCTCGAGGAGAACGAGCAGTACACGGTCGGCGCGTGCGTGAGCAACGGATTCGGCGCCGCCAAGACCGGCACCGCCAACGGGTGGGCATGGAACCAGGGCGCGGCCCCGGTTCCGTCGGGCCCGGTGTACGAGATCCCGAACGGCCAGGGCAACGGCAACGGCACCTACCTGGTGCGCCGCGCCCCGTCGGTCGACGCGCCCCGCGGCTACGAGGCGGTCTTCTACGGCCACCAGGGCGACTCGACCCAGTGGCAGCAGCCCGTCATCGGCGCCGAGGGCAACATGCAGGTGAAGTTCTGCGTCCGAGGCTCCGAGATGTCGCGCTGCGGCGACGGCGTGCGGATCGCCGCGGCCGACCCCGCCCGCGCCAAGCAGGTGGAGCTGAACGATCCGCGCCTCACCGCGTGCGTCGTGGGCTCCAACCTGCAGGCCGCCATCAACCAGAACCCCGGGGGCCTGGGCAGCCTCGCCATCAAGACGACGGATCCCGCGCCGCGCTACTTCAGCGAGGGGATCCTCGGCGGCATCTTCGCCTCCGAGCTGGACCCCGACCCGAACAACCCGCTCAAGGTCCCCAACGGCACCTCGCGCGCGACGGCGACGCTCGTCTACACCTGGAACGACCCGGCCGCGCAGTACGGCACCCTGACGTTCCCCGCCGAGTTCCGCGGCTGCTCCGGCAGCGTCGCACCGGAACCCGAACCCACCCCGACCACCCCGCCGACGACCCCCTAAGGATGAACGCATGACCGTCACTCCCGAACAGACCTCCTGGTTCCAGGAGACGTTCGCGTCGCTCGTCGAGAACGTCGAGCAGGTGGTGCTGGGTAAGCGTCACGTGATCGAGTTGGCCTTCACCGCGATGGTCGCCCAGGGCCACCTGCTGCTGGAGGACTTCCCCGGCACCGGCAAGACCTCTCTCGCGCGGGCGATGAGCCAGACCGTGCAGGGCACGAGCTCCCGCATCCAGTTCACCCCGGACCTCCTGCCGGGCGACGTGACCGGCATCACGGTGTACGACCAGAAGCGCGGCGAGTTCGACTTCCACTCCGGGCCGATCTTCGCCAACATCGTGCTCGCCGACGAGATCAACCGCGCCAGCCCCAAGACGCAGTCGGCACTTCTCGAGGTGATGGAGGAGGGCCAGGTCACCGTCGACGGCGTCTCCCGCAAGGTCGGCGCCCCCTTCCTCGTCGTCGCGACCCAGAACCCGGTCGAGCAGGCGGGCACCTACCGGCTCCCCGAGGCGCAGCTCGACCGCTTCCTCATGAAGACCTCGCTCGGCTACCCCGACCACGCCGCCACCGTGCGGATCCTCGAGGGCAGCGCCGCGGGCAAGCGCGACGTCAACCCCGTGATCACGCCCGAGGCCGTGGTCACCCTGTCGCAGATCGCCCAGGACGCCTACCTGAACCCGCTCGTGCTCGACTACATCGCGCGCGTCATCGAGGCCACCCGCGCGGCCGCGCAGGTGCGTCTGGGCGTCAGCGTCCGCGGCGCCCTGGCTCTCACCCGCGCTGCACGCACCTGGGCGCTCGCCCATGGCCGCGGGTACGTCACGCCGGATGACGTGAAGGCGCTGGCCGAGCCGGTGCTCGCGCACCGCCTGATCCTCGATCCCGAGGCCGAGTTCGACGGCGTCACCGCGAACGCCGTCATCGGCCAGGTCATGCTCGACGTCGCTCCCCCGAGCCAGCGCGAGGCCGTGTGACCGACACCCAGTCCCGTCTGACCCGCGTCTCGTCGACGTCGACGTCCACGTCGACCTCCACTCGGACGCGGTACGACACATCGCGCCAGACGACGGTCATCGTCGTGGGCGGCATCAAGTTCTGGCGGCGCGTACGGCGCGCTCTCTCGCGCGCGGCCGAAGCCGTCGGCGAGACCGTCACCGCCGCGGGCTGGCTGCTGATCGGGGCGACCGTGCTCGGCCTCGGGCTCGGGCTGACGTTCGGCTGGCTCGAGTTCGTCATCGCGGGGGCTGTGTCGGCCGTGCTGCTGCTGTGCGCGGTGCCGTTCCTCTTCAGCGCCCGCGCGTACGACGTCAGCCTCAGCCTCGCGCACGACCGGGTCGTCGCGGGCAGCCAGGTCGACGCCGAGCTGCGCGTCGTCAACGTCGGCAACGGCGTCGCCTTGCCCGGACGCGTCGACGTGCCCGTGGGCGTCGGACTCGTGGATGTGGCGGTGCCGCTGCTGCGCAAGGGCGGCACGTACGACGAGACCCTCTCCATCCCGGCGATGCGCCGCGGCGTGCTGGATGTGGGCCCCGCCCGTTCGGTGCGCGGCGACCCGCTGGGGATCCTCCGCCGCGAGGTCACCTGGCAGGACGTCCACACGCTGTACGTGCACCCCGTGACGACGTCCGTTCCGAGCACCGCGACCGGATTCGTGAAGGACCTCGAGGGCAACCCCTCCTCGCTCATCGTCGACGCCGACATCTCGTTCCACGCGCTGCGGGAGTACGCCCCCGGCGACTCGCAGCGCCAGATCCACTGGAAGTCGACCGCGAAGACGGGCACCCTGATGGTGCGCCAGTACGAGGAGACCCGGCGCTCGCGCATGGTCATCGTGCTGGCCTGCGGCGCGGACGAGTACGCGGACGACGACGAGTTCGAGCTCGCCGTCAGCGCCGCCGCCTCGCTGGGCGTGCGCGGCATCCGCGACGGCCGCGACGTGTCGATCGTCGTGGGCGGCGAGGTGCCCGAGTTCGCACGCAAGGCCGTGCGCACCTCGCGGGATCTCACCACCATCACCGCCCGGACGCTGCTCGACGACCTCTCCGGTCTCGAGAAGGCCGAGCGCATCAGCCCCCTGCACGACGTCGCGAGCCTCGCCGTCGAGAGCCACCGCGATGTGTCGATCGGGTTCCTCGTGTGCGGATCGACCCCCACCGTGCGCACGCTCCAGCACGCGGCGCTCGCCTTCCCCTCGGATGTGGGCGTCGCCGCCCTGATCTGCGACCCGACGTCCGAGCCCGGCTACCGCTCGATCGCCGACGCCGCCTTCGTCACGATCGGCCTGCTCGAGGACCTGCGGCAGATCCTGGCCCGGAGCGCGAAGTCGTGAGCGCCCCCGCCGCCCCCGCCACGCGCCCGCGCCGCACGGCGCGCGCCGACCGCGACCTGTCGTTCCTCGTCGGCAACCTGCTCTTCATCGACGCCCTCCTGGTGGTCGGCGCGGCGTCCGCGTGGGCGGTGTACGAGTCCCCCTGGTACGTGCTCACGAGCGCCGCCGCGATCCTCCTCGCCACCGCGATCGGGCTCGTCGGCACCCTTCGCCGCTGGTCGTGGTGGATCATCGCCCTCGTCACCGCGGCCGCCTACCTCGTGGCGGGTGTGCCGCTGGCGGCGCCCACCATGATCACCGACCCGGCGACGATCCTGGGCGGCGTCCTCGGCGTCGTCACCGCCCCGGTCACCGGCTGGAAGAACCTGCTGACGCTCGAGCTGCCCCTCGGCATCTACCAGGCCTCGCTCGCCCCCTTCTTCTTCCTCCTGCTCGTGCTCGGCGTCCTCGCCCACACGCTGGCGCTGCGCGCGACCCGCCTGTGGGTGCTGGCGGGCCCGACGGCGCTGGTGGTCACCGTGTTCGGCGTCGTGTTCGGCTCGAGCGCCGTCATCGGCACCTGGCGGCTCGGCCCCTGGGAGCTCTCGGGCGTCTGGGAGGCCGTCGTCGGCCTAACGGCGCTCCTGGCGGGCTTCGCCTGGTACGTGTGGCGCAGCATCCACGCGCGACGCGCGGCGCTTCGTGCGGCCCGACGTGCCACCGGGGCGCACGGGGCCGGTCGCGCGAACCGCACGCTCGGCACGCGCATCGCCCTCTCGGCGGGCATGCTGGCGATCGGCCTGATCGCGGGTCTGGCCGTCGCACCGTGGGCCGTCGCCGGCTCCCCCCGCGATGTGCTGCGCACCGCCGTCGACCCCGAGGTCAAGGTGCGGGAGACCCTCAGCCCCCTCGCCGACTACCGCAACGCGTTCACCGACGACCGTTACGACGAGGTGCTGTTCACGGTCGCCACCGACGAGGCCGTCGACCGCGTGCGTCTCGCGACGCTCGGCTACTTCGACGGCCGTGTCATGCGCGCCACCGACCCCACCGGCACGGCGGCCGACGCGACCGCCTACACCCGCGTGCCGTCGGCGCTGCGGGTCGACACCGGCCGCGAGGTGCAGGCCGAGATCACGATCGGCGCCTACGAGGGCATCTGGGTGCCCACCACCGGCGAGCTCGTCGCGATCGACTTCGAGGGCAGCGCGCGCGCCGCCCTCGCCGACGGCTTCTTCTACAACGCCCCGGCCGGGATGGGCGTGGAGCTCGCCTCCCCCGGACTGACCGACGGCGTGGCGTACACGCAGATCGGCGCGGTGGGCGATCTCGTCCGCGATCCGGCGACGCTCACGCCCGCGCAGCGCGACACCGGCATCGACCCGGCCTACATCCCCGAGAGCCTCGGCGCGTGGATCGAGGCGCAGGACGCCCCGAGCGGCGGTGCCGGCCTGTCCGAGCTCATCTCCCGCCTCCGGGCGCGAGGGCTCCTCAGCCACGCGTTGACCGTCGACCCGGCGGCACCCCCGACCTGGATGTCGGAGCTCGGCGAGTACACGTTCGAGCCCAGCCGGGCCGGGCACTCGACCGACCGCATCGGCACGCTCTTCACCCAGCTGCTCGACAAGCAGAACGAGACCGGCGGTGACGACGACTCCCTGCTCGTGGCCGCCGCCGGCGACGACGAGCAGTTCGCGGTGGCCGGTGCGATGATCGCCGACCGCCTCGGGTTCCCCTCCCGCGTCGTGCTGGGGGCGCGTCTGACCAGCCCCGAGGAGGGCCTGACGGTCTGCGACGACGGCGCCTGCACGGGCGGCGACCTGTCGGCGTGGATCGAGGTGCAGGACATCGACGGCACCTGGACGGCGATCGACACGACGCCCCAGCACGACGTCGCCCTCTCGCCCGACATCCAGCAGCGTCGCGACCCGCAGAACATGACCGAGGTCGAGCCCGAGCAGGCCGACACGGTGCTGCCCCCCGAGGCCGATCCGGCCGATTCCGCCGCGCCCGACGAGGAGGAGCCCGACACGCCCGCCGACCTCAGCTGGCTGTGGACGACGCTGCGCATCTCGGGAATCGTGCTGTTCGCCCTGCTGGTGCTGTCGGTGCCCGCCATCGCCATCCTCCTGGCGAAGCTCTTCCGCCGCCGTTCGCGTCGCAACTCCCCCGATCCCGTCGACCGGGTCGTCGGCGGCTGGGAGGAGTACCTCGACACGGCCGTCGACCGCGGGTACCGCGTGCCGCGCACGGCGACGCGCTCCGAGACCGCGACAGCGTTCGGCGCCGCCCCGCAGGAGGCCGGCGGAACGCTGGCGGCGATCGCGGACCGCTCGGTGTTCGGCCCGTCCGAGCCGACCGAGGCCGAGAGCACCGCGTTCTGGTCGTTGATCGACGCGGAACGCGAACGATTCGACGGCACGCTGGGGTGGTGGGCACGCTGGAAGGCCCGCCTGTCGCTACGCTCGTTCGGACGAGGCCTGCGCGAAACGGCGGCACGCGTGCGAGGAGGACGCTCATGAGCGGAGTCGGTGTGATCGCCGGAGCCCGCAGCGACGTGGGTCGGGTGCGCGAGCTCAACGAGGATGCCGTGCTCGCGCAGCATCCGGTGTTCCTGGTCGCCGACGGCATGGGCGGGCATGAGGCAGGGGAACTCGCCAGCGCCGCGGTCGTCGAGGCCTTCCGCCCGCTGGTCGGCCGCAACGACGTGCACCCCGAGGAGGTCGTCGCCGCGGTCGAGGCCGCGCACGCCGCCGTCGCCGCCATCGGCAGCACGCACGCCCGCGGCGCGGGTTCGACGCTGTCCGCCATCGTCGCCGTCGTGCAGAACGGCACGTCCAGCTGGCTGGTCGTCAACATCGGGGACTCCCGCGTGTACCGGCTCGTGGGCTCCACGCTCGAGCAGCTGACCGTCGACCACTCCGTCGTCCAGGAGCTCGTGGATGCAGGGCGCATCTCGCGCAGCGAGATGGCCACCTACCCGGGCCGCAACGTCATCACCCGCGCGGTCGGCGACAGCGCGAGCCCCGCGGACTACTGGCTGGCCCCCATCGTGACCGGCGAGCGCCTCCTGCTGTGCACGGACGGGTTGTCGAACGACCTCAGCGACGAAGCGCTCCGCGCGGGACTATCGCTGGGCGGCTCGCCCGAGCAGACCTCGCACGCCCTCGTCGACCAGGCGCTGGCGCGCGGCGGCCGCGACAACATCACCGCCGTCGTCGTGGACGTCCGCTCGGGCGGGCTCACCCCGCGCGCGGACGACGTGACCGGAGGCTTCGCCACGAGCGAGCGCGGCGCCGTGCAGACGATCGACGTCGACACGATCACCTCGCGACGACAGCGCGTGCGCCATGACTGAGCGGACATGGTTCGACGGCGGCTTCCCGGCGATCGCCACCGACGCGCTGGCCGTCATCATCGGCGGCGACTCCCCGGTCGCCGCCGCGCGACGTGTGCTGGCCGTCGCCCGCGAGACGCCGGGCCCCGCCGATGTGCTCGACGCGCTCCTCGCCGACGGCGTCGCCGCCGTTCCCGCGTTCGCCGTCGTCGCCCTCGTGGACGAACGCCTCACGGCCTTCGTCCGCGGTGACTTCGTGCTGCGTTTCGAAGACCGCACGCGGCGGGTCTGGCGACTCGACGGCGTCGGCGCGCACACCTGGCGCGAGGTCGAGGCCGACGGCGTCACCCGCGCCTGGGCCGGCGCCCCGGACGCGGAACCCCGCCTGCTGGATCTCGGCACCACCCCCGAGCGTCCCGTCGTGCCGGGCCCGACGACGGCGGACGGCGTGGTGCTGCGGCACACGCCCGCCATCGCGCGCGTCGTGCCGGTCATCCCGCCCCGCCCGCCGCTCCCGCCCGTCCCCGCGGCGACCGCGGCCGGGAATCTGGACGCGTTGATGACCGCAGCACCCGCCACCGCACCGGTTCCGACCCCCGCCGTCGCTGCCGTCCCGGCGCCCGCCGCGGCTCCCGCTCCTGTCCCGGCGCCCGCCGCCGCCCCGGCACCCGCCCCGGCGGCGCCGTTCGCTCCCCCGGCGCCCGTCGCCGCTCCCGCTCTCGCTCCGGTGCCGGCTCCGCGCACCCCGCGCCCGCCCCACGCCATCGTGCTGCCCGACGGCGAGCGCATCCCCATCCGCGGCACGCTGCTCATCGGCCGCGGCCCGCGATCGGAGCGCGTCGACGGCGCCGAGATCCCCACACTGGTGCCGCTCTCGCGGGCGCCGCGCGACATCTCGCGCAGCCATGTGCGCATCTGGTCCGACGGCACCCGCGTGCAGATCGAAGACCTCGCCACCCCGGGCGGAACCGCCCTGATCGACGCCGACGGAGTGGCCCGACTGCTCGTCGCCGACCGTCCCGCCGAGGTCCGCGAGGGAGCGAGCGTCGAGCTCGCGGGCGGCGCCCGCATCCGTTTCGTGGGGGACGCGTGAACGACGACGACGAACGCACCCGCATCACCGCGCGCGACGATCCCGCGGACGACGGCACCCAGCTGGTCCGCCGCCGCATCCGCAGCACGCCCGATCCCGCGCCCGCTCCGCCCGTCCCGCCGCAGCACCCGGATGCGGCCGCCCCCATCGACGACGCGACCCAGCTCGTGCGACGTGCGGCGCCGGCGCCCGCGCCCGCGCCCGCGCCGAGCCTCGACGACACCGGCGAGGCGGAGGACGCGACCCAGCTCGTGCGGCGCCCCGCGCCGACGCCGGCGGAGGAGCCTCCCGCCGACGCCCCCGACGACGCCACCCAGCTCGTGCGGCGTGCGCCCGCAGCGTCGGCGCCGGTCGCCGATACCGGCGCCGAGGTCGAGGACGCCACCCAGCTCGTCCGGCGCGCGCCGGCGCCCGCCGACGTCGCGCCGCCGGCCGACCCCGACGACAGCACCCGGATCGTCGCGCGCGAGGCCGCCGCACCCGACGCGGATGCGCCGGAGGAGGTCGCCGCCCCGGAGGAGCGGACGCTGCTGCGGCGGCGCACACCGGCGCCGTCCGACGAGACGCGGCTGACACGCCGCGACCGTGCCGCGCGGCCCGCCGCCGGTGGTCCTCCCACGGAGGCACCGGCCGACGCCACCCGTCTGACCAAACGCCCCGCCGCCGACGAGCGCGACCGACGGGCACGCCCGGCGGATGCGGATGCCCCCGACGACGGCACGGCGCTCTCTCCGCGGGGACGCACCACCGCCACCGCGGCGACGTACGCCCCCGCGGCCGACCTCGACACCGCCCCGGCGATCGAGCGCTACGCGATCCGCGCGCCCCGCGTCGCCGCGGCGCTCCCACTGTCCACCGTGCCGGCGCCCGAGGCGGCCGTCGGGGACGGCGGCCTCGCCGCACGCCTCGCGCGCCGGCGCGCCCTGCGCACCCGCCTCACGATCGTCGGTGCCGCATCCGCCGTCGTGTTCGCCGGATCGCTCGCGGGCCTGATCGCGCTGATCGCCGCCTGAGCCGCACCCGCGATACCATCGAAGGCTGTGTCCACGCCACAACCCGTCATCGTCTTCCCGCCCGAGCTGCCCGTCAGCGCCGCGCGGGACGAGATCGCGCGCGCCATCGCCGAGAACCAGGTGGTGATCGTGGCGGGGGCCACCGGGTCGGGCAAGACCACGCAGCTGCCGAAGATCTGCCTCGAGCTCGGGCGTGAGCGCATCGCGCACACCCAGCCGCGACGGCTCGCCGCGCGCACGATCGCGGAGCGCGTGGCGGAAGAGCTGCAGGTGCCGCTGGGCGGGGTCGTCGGCTACAAGGTGCGCTTCACCGACAAGGTCTCCGCCGACACCAAGATCGCCCTGCTGACCGACGGCATCCTGCTCAACGAGATCCACCGCGACCGACTGCTGCGGCGCTACGACACGATCATCATCGACGAGGCCCACGAGCGCTCGCTCAACGTCGACTTCCTGCTCGGCTACCTCCGCCGCATCCTGCCGGAGCGACCGGATCTGAAGGTCATCGTCACCTCGGCCACGATCGACCCCGAGAGCTTCGCCCGCCACTTCGCGTCCGCCGACGACACCCCGGCGCCCGTCATCGAGGTGTCGGGCCGGACGTTCCCCGTCGACATCCGCTACCGCCCGCTCGTGCCCGATGCCGCGACGGACGACGAGGGCGACGCGGATGACGACGCGGCGCCGGCGAGCGATGCCGGGGGCGAGGACGAGGTGTCGGCGATCGTCTCGGCCCTGCGCGAACTCGACCGCGAGGCCGCGGGCGACGTGCTCGTGTTCCTTCCCGGCGAGGCCGAGATCCGCGATGCGGCGGATGCCGTGCGGGGCGCGTACGCCCGCGACACCGCGCCCACCGAGGTGCTCCCCCTCTTCGGCCGCCTGTCGGCCGCCGACCAGCACCGGGTCTTCGAGACCTCACGCGTGCCCGGTGTACGGCGGCGGGTCATCCTGGCCACGAACGTGGCCGAGACGAGCCTCACCGTTCCGGGCATCCGCTACGTCATCGACACGGGCACCGCGCGCATCTCGCGGTACAGCAATCGCTCCAAGGTGCAGCGGCTTCCGATCGAGGCGATCTCGCAGGCCTCCGCCCAGCAGCGCTCCGGTCGGGCCGGTCGCACCTCGCCCGGCATCGCCATCCGTCTGTACAGCGAGACCGACTTCGACCGACGCCCCGCGTTCACCGAGCCGGAGATCCTGCGCACCTCCCTCGCGTCCGTCATCCTGCAGATGCTCTCGCTCGGGTTCGGCGACATCTCCGCCTTCCCGTTCCTCACGCCGCCCGACTCGCGCGGCGTGCAGGCCGCCTTCGACCTGCTCGCCGAGCTCGGCGCGGTGAAGATCCGAGGCCGGGGCGGCGCGACGCTGACCGACCTCGGGCGCGAGATCTCGCGCCTGCCGATCGATCCCCGCTTCGCCCGGATGCTGATCGAGGCGCGGCGCACCGACGTGCTCCGCGACGTCCTGGCCGTCGTCGCCGGGCTCTCCATCCAAGACGTCCGCGAACGCCCCGAGGACCGACGGGAGGAGGCCGATCGGCTTCACGCGCGGTTCCTCGACCCGACGAGCGACTTCCTCACCCTGCTGAACCTCTGGAACCACCTCCGCGAGCAGCAGGAGGAGCTGGGATCCAGCGCCTTCCGGCGCCTCGTCCGCTCCGAGATGCTCAACTACGTGCGGGTCCGCGAGTGGTTCGACGTGCACCGCCAGCTCTCGCAGCTGATCGGCGCACCCCGCACCGCCCCCGCGGGCGCCGCCGATCCCGACGCGGTGCACCGCGCCATCCTCGCGGGCCTGCTCTCGCACATCGGCATGCTCGACGAACGCGAGAAGAAGCGCGGCGACCGTCCGACGCGCGCCGAGTACCGCGGCGCACGCGGCACCCGCTTCTCGCTGTTCCCCGGGTCGGGGCTGCGCAAGAAGCGACCGCAGGCGGTCATGGCCGCGGAGCTCGTCGAGACGAGCCGGCTCTTCGCCCGCACCGCCGCGGCGATCGATCCGGCCTGGGCCGAGCCGCTGGCGGGCGATCTCGCCAAACGCCAGCTGAGCGACCCCCACTGGTCCAAGGATGCCGGCGCCGCCGTCGCCGCCGAGAAGGTGACGCTCTTCGGCGTCGAGATCATCCCCCGCCGCCGCGTCCAGCTCGCCCGGTTCGACCGCCCGCTCGCGCGCGAGATGTTCGTGCGCCATGCGCTGGTCGACGAGGAGTGGGACGTCAGCGCGCTGCCCAAGACGCTCACCGCGTTCGCGCGGCGCAACCTCGAGCTCCGCCGCCGCCTCGAGAAGCTCGAGGAACGCGAGCGCCGCCGTGACATCCTCGCCGGCGACGAAGCCGTGTACGCGTTCTACGACGCCCGCGTGCCGGCCGACGTCTTCGACCTGCGCTCATTCGAGACCTGGTGGAAGGATGCGCAGACGCGCACACCGCGGCTGCTGGATCTCAGCGAGGCCGATCTGCTCGAGGGCGCCGAGCGCGCGGACGAGCAGGACTTCCCGGCCCGGTGGACGCAGGGCGATCAGGTGCTCTCGCTCGCCTACCGGTTCGAGCCCGGCGCACCCGACGACGGCGTGACCGTCGTCGTGCCGATGGCCCTGCTGGCGCAGATCCGCCCGGACGGCTTCGACTGGCAGGTGCCGGGGATGCGTGACGAGCTCCTCGCCGCGCTCATCCGCGCACTGCCGAAAGCCATCCGGCGTCATGTCGTCCCCGCCGCGGACTGGGCGGCGCGGTTCGCCGACGAGCTGCGCGCGGCCGGCCCGGAGAACCACGAGGGCCTCCCCGCGACGGGCCTGACCGATGCCCTCGCCGCCCGCATCCAGCGCGTCGCGAACCAGCCCGTGACGGCCGCCGACTTCGAGTGGGAGCGCGTGCCCGCCCACCTCACGGTGTCGTTCCGCGCGGTCGACGAGCGCGGGCGCACCGTCGGCTCCGACCGCGACCTCGCCGCCCTGCAGCAGCGGCTCGCCGATCGCGCACGCTCGTCGGTGGCCCGTTCGCTGAGCCGCCCGCCCGCGCCGCGGCCGGGAGCGGCCGCACCCGCGGGCGCATCGGCTCCGGTCGCCGAGCAGAGCGGGCTGACCGACTGGAGCTTCGGCGACCTGCCGCCGCTGGTCGACTCGCGCGTCGCCGGCGGGATCGTGCGCGGCTACCCGGCGCTCGTCGACGACGGCTCATCGGTGTCGCTCCGCCTCGAGGCGACGCCGGACGGCGCCGCGCGGGCCTCGCGCGCCGGCATCCGGCGCCTCGTGCTGCTCGCGGTGCCCTCGCCGGTGACGTACGTGCTCGATCACCTGACCGCCACCGAGAAGCTGGCGCTGACCACCTCCCCCTACGCGAGCGCGAAGGCGCTCGTCGAGGACGCCCGCGTGGCCGTGGCCGACGCCGTCATCACGCGGATCGTCCCGGACGGCATCGTGCGCGACCGCGCCGGGTTCGAGCGGCTCCGGGACGCCTTCTCGTCCGCGGTGACCGACGAGCTGTTCGCCGCGACCTCTCTCGCCGCCCGCATCCTCCTCGCCGCCCGCGAGGTCGAGCGCAGCATGAAGACGCAGAACTCGCTGACCCTCCTCGGCGCTCTGAAGGACGTACGGGCTCAGGTCGACGGGTTGATCTTCTCCGGATTCGTCTCGCGCGCCGGCCTCGCGCGCCTCGCCCACCTCCCTCGCTATCTGGCGGGCACCATCGAGCGTCTGTCGCAGCTGCCCGACCAGCCCGGACGCGACCGGCAGCGGATGACCGAGTACGAGCGCGCGGCGGCCGTGTTCTTCGACGCCGGGGGGACGATCCCGCCGGCCGCGGACGCGTCGCCCGGGCTCGTGCACGCGCGCTGGCTGCTCGAGGAGTTCCGCATCAGCCTGTTCGCGCAGCGCCTGGGTACCGCCGAAGCGGTGTCGGCGCAACGCATCGCCAAGGCATTGCGGGAGTGAGACCGCGCGCGGCAGAGTGGCAGGCACTATGACTCACGCGATCGTCTACACCGAACACGGCGACCCCGAGGTTCTCACCCTCGTCGACGTCGACCGCCCCACGGCCGAGCCCGGCCACCTCGTCGTCCGCGTCGAGGCCGCGGGAGTGAACCCCATCGACGCGAAGCTGCGCTCCGGGTTACGCAGCTCACCGCCCCTGACCAAGCCCCGCCGCATCGGCAACGACGGCGCCGGCACGGTGGTCGAGGTCGGACCGGACGTCGACGGGTTCCGCCCCGGCGACCCGGTGGTCGTCTTCGGTGCCTCCGGCGTCTACGCGAGCGAGGTCGCCGTGAAGACCTCCTCCGTGCAGCCGCGACCGCCGCAGGTGTCCGCCGCGGTCGGTGCCGCGCTCGGCATCCCCGTGGGCACGGCCTACCAGTCGCTGCGCTCGCTCGACGTGCGCGCCGGCGACACCCTCGTCATCCACGCCGGGTCCGGCGCCGTCGGACAGGCCGCCATCCAGCTCGCGGTGCTCTGGGGCGCGACCGTCGTCGCCACGGCCTCCCCGCGGCGCTTCGACCGCCTCCGCGAGCTCGGTGCGACCCCGGTGGCGTACGGCGACGGGCTCCTCGAGCGGCTGCGCGAAGCGGCGCCGCAGGGGTACACCGTGGCGTTCGACGCCGCCGGCACCGACGAGGCCCTGTCGGCGTCGCTCGAGCTCGTCACCGACCACCACCGCATCGCGACCATCGTGCGCGGGGCGGATGCGGCGGGTCTCGGCATCCGCGCCTTCTCGGGCGGCTCGCCCGATCCCCTGACGCCGCAGCAGCAGGCCTGGCGCGCCGAGGCCATCCCCGTCGTGCTGGCCCTCCTCGAGACCGGGCGCTTCTCGGTCGAGGTCGGCCCCGAGCTCCCGCTCGCCGACGCCGCCGAGGCCCACCGGCTGCTCGCCGCGAACACGGCGGGCAAGATCACGCTCACGCCCTGATCGTCGCCCGCCGGTGACGACGCAGCGGGCCCCGTCCGAGGAGGACGGGGCCCGCTGCGTCGTTAGGCGCTCAGTTGCCGGAGCGCCGCTTGTTGTAGACGTCGAACGCGACGGCCAGCAGCAGCACGAGGCCCTTGACGGCCTGCTGCCACTCGATGCCGATGCCCATGATCGACATGCCGTTGTTCAGCACACCGATGATCAGACCACCGATGATGGCGCCGCCGATCCGGCCCACACCGCCCTGCACCGCTGCACCGCCGATGAAGGCGGCCGAGATGGCCTCGAGCTCGAAGCCGTCACCGGCCTTCGGCCCGGCGAGGTTCAGGCGGGCGGTGAAGATGAGGCCCGCGAGAGCCGCCAGGAAGCCCATGTTGACGAACAGCCAGAAGTCGACGCGACGGGTCTTGATGCCCGAGAGCTCGGCCGCGTGACGGTTGCCGCCGATCGCGTAGATGTGGCGCCCGAAGACGGTGCGGTTCATCACGATGCCGTAGATGAGCACGAGCACGGCGAGCACGATGAGCGTCACGGGGATGCCCTTGTACGACGCCAGCGCGAGCGTGAACAGACCGATGGCGATCGCGATGAGCACGAGCTTGACCACGAACCACACCAGCGGCTCGGTGTCCTGACCGTACTTGCGACGCCCCGCCCGCGTGCGGCTCTGCTGCACGATGAGCGCGACGATGCCGACGCCGCCGAGGATCAGCGTGAACAGGTCGGGGTCGCCGCCCAGCACGCCGTCGAGGAAGCCGTTGCCGAGCGCGCGGTACTGCTCGGGGAACGAGCCGATGTTCGCGTTCTGCAGCACCACGAGCGCGAGCCCGCGGAAGATCAGCATGCCCGCCAGCGTCACGATGAAGGCCGGGATGCCGACGAAGGCCACCCAGAAGCCTTGCCACGCGCCCACCAGAGCACCGATCGCGAGCGAGAGGATGATCGAGAGCCACCAGGGAAGGCCCCACTGCACGGCGAACACGCCGGACACGGCGCCGACGAACGCGGCGACCGAACCGACCGACAGGTCGATGTGGCCGGCGATGATGACCATCACCATGCCGATCGCCAGCACGAGGATGTAGCCGTTCTGCACGACCAGGTTCGAGATGTTCTGCGGACGCAGCAGGATGCCGTCCGTCAGGACGGCGAACAGCACCACCACGGCGAGCAGCGCGATGAAGATGCCGTTCTTGCCGAGATCGGCGAGGACGTGCGCGAGCCAGCGGGTGGCTTTGTTGTCGACCGGGTTGATCGTCGCCCCGGCCGCGGTGTCGTTGTTGGACATGTCGTTGTCTCCTGCAGCCCTCAGCGGGGCTTCTCCATGGTCATGAGTTTGAGGACGGACTCGGGGTTCGCCTCGGCGATGGGGAGCTCCCCCGTGATGCGCCCCTCGGAGAGGGCGTACACGCGGTCCGAGATGCCGAGCAGCTCGGGCAGTTCGGAGGAGATCACGATGATCCCCTTGCCGGATGCTGCGAGCCGGTTGATGATCGCGTAGATCTCGTACTTCGCGCCGACGTCGATGCCTCGGGTCGGCTCGTCGAGGATGAGGACGTCCGGATCCGAGTAGATCCACTTCGACAGGACGACCTTCTGCTGGTTGCCGCCGGAGAGCTTCCCGGTCTTCACGAGCACGTTGGGCGCTTTGATGTTGAGGTCGCGGCGGTACTCGTTGGCGACCTTGTACTCCTCGTTGTCGTTCACGAGGCCGGCGGTCTCGAGCTTCTTCAGCGACGCCATCGAGATGTTGCGCTTGATGTCCTCGATGAGGTTGAGCCCGTAGGTCTTGCGGTCCTCGGTCGCGTACGCGAGGCCGTTGTCGATCGCCTCCGACACCGTGCGGGTCTTGATCTCCTTGCCGCGCATGAAGACCCGGCCGCTGATGCGCGACCCGTAGCTGCGACCGAACAGGCTCATCGCGAACTCGGTGCGCCCCGCGCCCATGAGTCCCGCGATGCCGACGATCTCGCCCGCGCGGACGGTGATCGACACGTCGTCGACGACCACACGCGACGCATCCACCGGGTGGTGCGCCGTCCAGTTCTCCACGCGCAGCAGCTCCTCGCCGATGTGCGGTTCGTGGTCGGGATAGCGGTGCTCGAGGTCCCGGCCCACCATGTCCTTGATGATGCGGTCCTCGGTGACGTCGTTCTTCGCGATCGTCTCGATCGTCTTGCCGTCGCGGATGACCGTGACGGTGTCGGCGACCTTCTTGATCTCGTTCAGCTTGTGGCTGATGATGATCGACGTGATGCCCTGACCCCGCAGGTGCAGCATCAGATCCAGCAGATGCGCGGAGTCCTCGTCGTTCAGCGCCGCGGTGGGCTCGTCGAGGATGAGGAGCTTGACCTCCTTCGAGAGCGCCTTGGCGATCTCGACGAGCTGCTGCTTGCCGACGCCGATCTGGTTGATCCTCGTCGTCGGGTTCTCCCGCAGGCCGACCCGCGCCAGGAGCTTGGCGGCCTCGGCGTTCGTGGTGTTCCAGTCGATCAGACCCAGCGCGCCGCGCTGCTCGTTGTTGAGGAAGATGTTCTCGGCGATCGAGAGGTACGGGCTCAGCGCCAGCTCCTGGTGGATGATGACGATGCCCTTCGCCTCGCTGTCGCGGAGGTTGCGGAACGCCACCTCCTCGCCGTCGAAGACGATCTCGCCGTCGTACGTGCCGTGCGGGTAGACACCCGACAGCACCTTCATCAGCGTCGACTTGCCGGCGCCGTTCTCGCCGCAGATGGCGTGGATCTCTCCACGCTGCACGGCGAGGGTCACGTTCGAGAGCGCTTTCACGCCCGGGAATGTCTTCGTGATCCCGCGCATCTCGAGGATGTTCTGGGACATCGTGCCTCCTTGCTCCTGGCTCAGGGTGCCGACCGGACCGGCCGGGCGGCGGAGTGCGCCGCCCGGCCGGGCTCGGGGTGTGTCAGCCGTTGATCTCTTCTTCGGTCCAGTAGCCGCTGTCGACCAGCACTTCCTGGATGTTGTCGCTGACGACGATCTGCGACTCGAGCAGGTACGACGGGACGACCTTCACGCCGTTGTCGTAGTCCTCGGTGTTGTTGACCTCGGGCTCTTCGCCGTTCAGCAGGGCGCTGGCCATGTCGACGGCGACCTTGGCGAGGTTGCGGGTGTCCTTGAAGATCGTCGCGTACTGCTCACCGGCGACGATCGCCTTGACGGAGTCGATCTCCGCGTCCTGACCCGAGATGATCGGCCATTCGGCGCCGACCGTGTAGCCCGAGCCCTCGAGCGCCGAGATGATGCCGCGCGAGATGCCGTCGTAGGGCGACAGGACCGCGTTGACGGTGGAGCCGTCCGAGTAGGTCGAGGTCAGGATGTTCTCCATGCGCTTCTGCGCCGTCTCGCCGTCCCAGCGCAGCGTCGCCGCCTGCTGGAAGTCGGTCTGGCCGCTCTTGACGTCGAGCACGCCCTCGTCGATGTAGGGCTGCAGGGTGTCGATCGCGCCGTCCCAGAAGAACGTGGCGTTGTTGTCGTCGGGCGAACCGGCGAACAGCTCGATGTTGAACGGACCGGCGGGAGCGTCGGCCGCGGCCGTTCCCTCGAGGTCGGTGAGGCCCAGGCCCGCCAGCAGCGACGTCGCCTGCTGGACGCCGACCTTGTAGTTGTCGAACGACGCGTAGTAGTCGACGTTCTCGCTGTCGCGGATGAGGCGGTCGTAGGCGATGACGGGGATGTCGTTGTCCGCCGCCTCCTGCAGGACGCTCGTGAGCGTCGTGCCGTCGATCGACGCGATGATCAGGGCCTTGGCGCCCTTGGTGATCATGTTCTCGATCTGCGATACCTGCGTGGGGATGTCGTCCTCGGCGTACTGGAGGTCGACCGTGAAGCCCTGCTCCTCGAGCTGCTCCTTGACGGCGTTGCCGTCCTGGATCCAGCGCTCCGAGCTCTTCGTGGGCATCGCGACGCCGACGAGACCGCCGTCGCCGCTTCCTTCGCCGGAACCACCGGAGGTTCCTCCGGCGCACGCCGAGAGCATGAGCGCGCCGGCGGCGAGCGTTGCCGCGGCGAACAGGATCTTGGTGCTCTTCACTGGGTTTCCTTTCCTTGGGACTTCATCGTCTGCTGTGTTCAGTTGTAGGTCTGGGTGGCGGCATCCACCGGGCCCGTGGGCGCCGGCCTGCCGGGGTCGGGCTGCTGCCCGTACACGTTCTGGTAGCGGGTGAACAGCCGGTCGATCGCGTCCTGCGGGATCGCGGCGATCTCACCGCCCTGGCGGGCCAGGTGCACCGCGCGGGCGACGTCCTCGAGCATCACGGCGGCCTTGACGGCGTCGCGCGCGGTGACGCCGACCGTGAACGGGCCGTGATTGCGCATCAGCACCGCTCGGGAGCGGTGGCCGCTCAGCGTCTCGACGATGCCGCGACCGATCGCATCGTCGCCGGCGATCGCGAACGGGCCGACCGGGATGGGTCCGCCGAACTCGTCGGCCATCGCCGTGAGCACGCACGGGATCTCCTCGCCGCGCGCCGCCCACGCCGTGGCGTACGGCGAGTGCGAGTGGACGAGTCCGCCGACCTCCGGCATATTCCGGTAGACGTACGCGTGCGAGGCCGTGTCGGTGGAGGGGGCGCGGTCGCTGCCCGGTGTGTCGGAGACGACGTTGCCGTCGAGGTCGCAGAGCACGACGTTCTCGGGCGCCAGCGTCTCGTAGGAGATGGCGGAGGGCTTGATGACGAAGAGATCCGCGCCGGGCACGCGACCCGAGACGTTGCCGTCGGTCCACACCACGAGGCCGTTGCGGACCAGTTCGCCGTGCAGTGCCGCGATCTCGGCGCGGGCGCGGGCGATGGCCACTTCGGTCTTGACGCCGGTGACGTAGCTGTCGCGCTGGGCAGCACTGGATGCAGACACGCTCGACTCCTTCGTCAATTCCGTTACCTCGTCGTGGGCAAATGTGACCGTTCACATTGCTGGCCCCATGTAACTCTCAGGACCGCGGAGATGTCAAGCCGAAGTGACGTCTCAGCTTGGTAACGGCGTCAGATCCGCGCTGCGGGGCCCGACGATCGACGCACCACGAGCTCGGGGACGATCGTCGTCGGAGCCGGTTCCACGCCGTCCGCGGGGCCCAGCAGCAGGTCGACGCAGCGTCGGCCGAGCTCGGTGAAGTCCTGCCGCACCGTGGTCAGCGGAGGCCAGAAGTGCGCCGCATCCGGGATGTCGTCGAAGCCGACCACGCTGATGTCGCCCGGCACGTCGAGTCCCTCGTCCCGGATGGCGTGCAGCAGACCCAGCGCCATCTGGTCGTTCGAGGCGAAGATCGCGGTGAAGTCGCGCACCCGCAGCAGCTCTCGGCCGGCGTAGTAGCCGAACTCCGCGGTCCAGTCCCCCAGGATCGGGGCGGTGGTGGGCACGTCGTTCGCGCTCATCTCCTCGAGGAATCCGCGCATCCTCGCCTCCGCCTCGATCCAGTCCTGAGGGCCGGCGATGTGGTAGATGTTGCGGTGCCCGAGGTCGATGAGATGCCGCGTCACGAGGCGGGCGCCGGCCATCTGGTCGACCGACAACGCGTGCTGGGGGTCGAGCTCCGTCGACTGGAGCGTGACGTACGGCACGTCGAGCTGCTGCGCCGCCAGCGCGCGGAAGACCCGCACCTGCGGCGCGATCACGACGAGCCCCTCCACGGACTGCGCCATGAGGTGGGCGATGCCGTCGGGGATGGAGCTCGGATCGTGCGGCGAGATGTTGGCGGTCGACACCCAGTACCCGCGCTCGCGCGCAGCCGCCTCGATCGCGGCGATGCTGGAGGCCGGTCCGTACTGCGTGCTCGAGGCCGACAGGATGCCGATGGTCTGCGATCGGCTCGTCACGAGCGCCCGCGCAGCGCGGTTGGGCCGGTACTGCAGCTCCGACATCACCGCCAGCACGCGGTCGCGCGTCTCCGGCCGGATGCTCGGATGGTTGTTGATGACCCGCGACACCGTCTGGTGCGACACCGCCGCCAGCCGCGCGACATCACGGATACTGGGCCGTCGCCCGGTCGCGTCGTCGCTCATGGATCTCCCGGCTCATGCGCACGGTCACATACTCGTTTGCCATTATGCACCCGCCGGCCGGTGCCGGCGCCGCCCGTTCCCCCGATGTGACAGTCACACAGCGCCCCATCCGCGCCCGCCCCGCTCCCCGCTCCCGATCCCGCCCCTCGCAAAGCCCACACGAGGACATCCGCCCGACCGGAGGACGTTGCCGCCGCAAGCGTCCTCGTCTCAGCCGAATGTCCTCGGCTCGGCCGCCGCTGCGGGCAAGGGCGAAAGCCCCTGCCGGAAGCAGCGCAGAACCTCACCCTGCGATTCGCGGCGGTCAGCGGTTACCCTGGAGATATGGCCGACGTTGCCCGGCACCTCCCTTTGAGCAATCGCCCGCGGGGCGATGAGTCCGCTGTGGATGCCGACCGCCGTCAGGCCCTGGCCGCCGTCCTTGACGAAGCCGCACGATTGCTGGATGCGGCGACGCCCGACCATGCCGTGCACTGCTCCCGCGCCCGCCGCTTCCTCGTAGAGGCCGGGCTCGGCACCGGCGCGGCGGGCGGGTCGCCCGACGATCTGGTGCGTCTGGCCGAGACGGTGCGCACGGGCCGCCGCCGCAGCATCCGACTGCTGACACGCGCCGTGCGCGCGCTCCTCGTCCTCGGCGACTCGCTGTCCGAGACGCCGAGGCTGGATCCGGCCGTGTCGGGATCGGTGGCGCTCTACGCGGCGACGACGGCGCCGTTCGACCGCCGCGCGGCGCTCCGGGGCCACGCCGTGCGGGCGAGCGACGAGGGGTGGGAGTTCGGGCTCGGCCCGGTGCTCGAGGCGACGGGGCGCACCATCCTGCGCTTCGTGCTCGCGCTCGACGACGAGCCGCCGCGGCTGGTCAGCTCGCCGCGATGAGGTCCCGGTAGAACCCGATCCCGCGCAGCCACACGTCGACGCGGATCCGTTCGTCGTGCGCGTGCAGGGCGTCACGCTCGCTGCGCGTCAGATGGAACGGTGTGAACCGGTAGACGTGATCGCTGATCGCCGTGAACCACCGGCTGTCGCTCGCGCCGAGCTGCACGTACGGGGTCGTGACGATCTCGGGGTCAAGCGCCGACGCGACCGCCCCGGCGATCCGCCGCCACGGCTCGCCCCGCCACGGCGACACCGGTGAGGGGTCCGACGCCTGGTGCACCTCGATCTCGATCAACGGGTCCGCGATCACCCGGCGAAGTCGCGCCGTGGCGGATGCGACCGTGTCGCCGGTCAGCAGGCGCACGTTCACCGCGGCGCGCGCGGTCGTTGCCAGCACGTTCTCGGCGGGCGCGCCCTCGAGCCGCGTCGGGACCGCCGTGGTGCGCACGAGCGCGTTCGTCTCCGGCCCGATGCGCGAGAACACGGCACCCACGAGCCGCCCCGTGAGGGCCAGGTTCTCGAACACGAAGCGCAGCGGCTGCGGCGCGTACGGGGCGAGGGTCGTGAGCATCGCGCGCACGGGAGGCACGATGCGGCGCGGGAACGGATGCCGCTGCACCCGCGTGATCGCGCGGGCGAGCCGAGCGGTCGCCGGCCACACGGGCGGGGTCGAGGCGTGCCCGCCGCTCTCGCGCGCGGTCAGCCAGACGGTCATGATGCCCCGCTCGGCGACGCCGACCATCGCGGTCTGGCGCTCCACGCCCGGAAGGACGCCCTCGACGACCGCGCCGCCCTCATCGAGCACGAGACCCGGGCGCACGCCGCGGGCGCGCAGCAGCTCGACGATCGCACCGGCACCGTCACCGGCCGTCTCCTCGTTGTGGCCGAACGCGAGGTAGACGTCGCGCTCGGGCGTCACGCCGTCGATCAGAAGCTGTTCGGCGGCCTCCATGATGGCCACCAGCGCGCCCTTGTCGTCGATGGCGCCACGGGCGTGGATCGTGGCGTCGGCGCCGTCGCCCACGAGTTCCGCACCGAACGGGTCGTGCTGCCAGTCGTCGCGGACGACGGGCACGACATCCTGGTGCGCCATGAGCACGAGCGGCGCGTCCTCGCGCGCGCCGCGCCAGCGGTAGAGCAGGGCGTGGCCTGCCACGACCTCGCGGTCGAGGTCGGCGTGGATCCGCGGGTAGAGCCGCGCGAGCGCCGCGTGGAACGCGTCGAACGGTGCCGGGTCGGTCTCATCCGGATCGGCGTGCGACACGGTCGGGATGCGGAGCAGCTCGCGAAAACGATCGAGGGAGGTCGCCACGCGCCGAGCCTACTGCGGGAGGTCCCGAGTACGGTGGTCGCATGAGCTCTCCCTCCCTTCCCGGCCTGCGCTGGGGCATCCTGGCCACGGGTGGAATCGCCCACTCCTTCACGAGCGACCTGCGAACGGCCGGACGCGATGTCCGCGCCGTCGGATCGCGCACCGCCGACAGCGCCGAGCGGTTCGCCGCGCAGTTCGACATCGGTCACGCCCACGGGTCGTACGACGCGCTCCTGGCCGACGACGACGTCGACATCGTCTACATCGCGACGCCGCATCCCCTGCACGCCGAGAACGCGATCGCCGCGCTCGAGCACGGCAAGCACGTGCTCGTCGAGAAGCCCTTCACCCTGACGGGCGACGAGGCGGAGCGGGTGCGCGCGGCCGCCGAGCACCACGGCCTGCTGGCCATGGAGGCCATGTGGACGCGCTATCTGCCGCACATGACGCGCATCCGGAGCCTCGTGCGCTCGGGGGCGCTGGGCGAGGTCCGGACGCTGGAGGCCGACCACACGCAGTCGATCTCGACCGATCCCGCGCACCGTCTGAACGCGCTCGAGCTCGGCGGCGGGGCACTGCTGGATCTCGGCATCTACCCGATCTCGTTCTCGTGGGATGTGTTCGGCGCTCCGACGAGCACCGTCGCCCGCGGTCGCCTGGGCGACACCGGCGCCGACACCGAGGTCGCCACGATCGCGACCTATGCGTCGGGCGCGATCGCCTCCACGCTCTCGTCGTCGCGGGCCGCCGGCCCCAACCGGGCTGCCGTCGTGGGCACGGACGCCTTCATCGAGATCGACAAGGTCTGGTACGCGGCGTCGGACTTCCGCCTCATCGGCTCCGACGGCGCCGTGCGCGAGGAGTTCCGCAGCGAGATCGACGGACGAGGGATGCAGTTCCAGGCGCTCGCCGCCGAGCAGATCATCGCCGAGGGGCGTCGCGACAGCGACATCCTCCCGATCGCCGAGACCGTCGCCATCATGCGCCAGCTCGACGACATCCGCGGGCAGCTCGGCGTGCGGTACCCGCAGGAGGGCTGACATGGTCGAACTCTCCAACGCCCGTGTCGCGGTGTACCTGGACTTCGACAACATCGTCATGAGCTGGTACGACCGGGTGCACGGGCGCAACGCCTACTCCCGCGACCGCCAGAAGATCGCGGAGAACCCGAAGGATCCGGAGATCGCCGAGAAGCTGGCCAAGGCCACCGTCGACGTGGGCACGATCATCGACTACTCCGCGTCGTTCGGCACGCTCGTGCTCACGCGCGCCTACGCCGACTGGTCGTCGCCGGTGAACGCCGAGTACCGCTCGCAGCTCGTCGCCCGCGCGGTCGACCTGGTGCAGCTGTTCCCGGCCGCCGCCTACGCCAAGAACGGCGCCGACATCCGGCTGGCCGTCGACACGGTCGAAGACATGTTCCGGCTTCCGGATCTCACCCACGTCGTGATCGTGGCGGGCGACTCCGATTACGTGCCGCTCGCCCAGCGCTGCAAGCGTCTGGGGCGCTTCGTGGTCGGCGTGGGCGTCGCGGGCTCCACCGCGAAGTCCCTCGCGGCCGCGTGCGACCGGTTCGACTCCTACGACTCGCTCCCCGGCGTCCAGGCCCCCGAGCCCACCAAGAAGGATGCCGCCGAGCCGCGCGCCCGCGCCCGCAAGCGCTCCGTCGACCCGGCGGCCGATCTCCTCGAGCGCGCGTTGCGTCTCGAGAACGACAAGGATCCCTCGCAGTGGCAGCACGCCTCGGCGGTCAAGAGCCTCATCACCCGGCTCGACTCCTCGTTCAGCGAGAAGGCGCTGGGGCACCGCAGCTTCACCGAGTTCGTCTCCGCCCATCCCGACATCGCCGAGATGGATGAGACCGACAACATCGTGCGGATGCGGCTGGTCGACAACAAGCGCTGACCAGCCGCATCCGGGGCCCGCTCACCCGAGGAACGGGATGGCGCCGGTCAGCACGCCGATGGCGAGCATCACGAGCGACACGATGCACGCCCGCCACAACACCTTCCTGTGGTGGTCGCCGAGGTTGACGCCGGCGAGCGAGACGAGCAGGAGGATCGCCGGCACGAGCGGGCTCTGCAGGTGCACGGGCTGGCCGGTGATGGATGCGCGCGCCATCTCGACGGGATCGATGCCGTAGGCGGTGGCGCTCTCGGCCAGGATCGGCAGGATGCCGAAGTAGAACGCGTCGTTCGACATGAAGAACGTGAACGGGATCGACAGGACTCCCGTGATCACCGCGAGGAACGGTCCGAGCGCGTCCGGGATGACGCCGGTGATCCAGTTCGCCATGGCCGTCACCATGCCGGTGCCGGTGAGGACCCCCACGAGCACGCCCGCGGCGAGCACCATCGACACGACGCCGACGATGCTCGGCGCGTGGGCGACGATCTCGTCGGCCTGCGACTTGAGCTTCGGGAAGTTGACGAGCAGCGCGATCGCCGCGCCCACCATGAACACGAACGCCAGCGGGAACAGGTCGAGCACGAGCAGCACCATGACGGCCACCGTCAACGCCAGGTTGAACCAGATGAGCTTCGGGCGGAGCGTGGCCCGCTGCGGGTCGAGCATCGTGTCGGCCATCGCCGTGTCGGTGGTGTCGACCAGGTCGGCCGCCGCCACGCCGCCGCGTCCGCCGCGCACCGTGACGATGTTGCCGGTGCGCAGGAGCGCGCGGGCGCCGGGCTTGTGCTCGGCACCGCGGAAGATCTTGGGAGCACCGAACGGACCGTCGCCGGCGGCCGCATCCATGCGCGACGTGTCGATCGACCCGGCCAGCCGGCGACGCTCGCCGAGACCGAGGAACCAGGCGAAGGTCAGCGCCACGACGATCCCGACGCCGAGGGCGGGCAGCATCGGCACGAAGACGTCGGTGGGCTGCAGCCCCAACGCAGTCGCGGCGCGGACGGTGGGCCCGCCCCACGGCACGATGTTGAGGGTGCCGTTCATGAGACCCGCGACGCACGTGAGCACGACGGGGCTCATGCCGAGCCGCAGGTAGATCGGCAGCATCGCCGACGTCGTGATGATGAACGTCGTCGACCCGTCGCCGTCGAGCGAGACGGCGCCGGCGAGGACGGCGGTCCCGAGCACCACCTTGGCGGGGTCGTCGCCCAGGAGGCGGGTGATGGCGCGGATGAGCGGGTCGAAGAGCCCGACGTCGATCATGATGCCGAAGTACATGATCGCGAACATGAGCAGGGCCGCGGTCGGGGCCATGCTGCCGATCGCGTCGAGCACCATCTCGCCGAGCCCCAGCCCCGCGCCCGCGAACAAGCCGAAGACCGTCGGCACGAGGATGAGCGCGACCATCGGGGTGAGGCGGCGCGTCATGATCAGCGCCATGAAGCTCAGGATCATCACAAACCCGAGGATCACCAGGACCGTGTCGGGCGGCACGAACGCCACCGCGTACTCGGCGGCTTCGGTGCGAACAGCGAGGGGATGCATCGCGACTCCTTCGTCGGCAGTGCCCGGGCGGAGCGCGGGCGGTGGTTCTGGGCGATGCTAGGGCGAAGCCCGATGCCCCCGCGCGGTATCTCGCATTGCGCCGCGTTGTGCGCGTACCGTGTGTTCTGTGCATTGTGCGCACGAGGAGGACCATGCGTTTCGCCACACGGCTGCTGGTGGTGCAGGTCGCCGCCCAGGTGGCGGTCGTCGGTGTCGCCGCCGGCGTCTTCCTCGCGCTCGGGGTGTCGCAGCTGCGCGAAGAGGCCGAGTCGTCGGCGCTCAACATCGCGCGGACCGTCGCCGAGGACCCGGATGTGCGCCGTCTGGTGACGGCCTACTCGGCCGACCCCGGCACCCCGCAGGCGTCCGAGCTGCGCGGCGGTGAGCTGCAGGAGTTCGCTCTCGCCGTCGGCGATCGCACGGACGGCCTGTTCGTCGTGATCACCGACGATCACGGCATCCGGCTCGCCCACCCCACGCCGTCCCGCCTGGGGATGCCGGTGAGCACGAGCTTCGCCGAGGCGTTGGCCGGCGACGAGGTCGTCACCTGGGAGCAGGGGACGCTGGGGGTCTCCGCCCGGGCGAAGGTGCCCGTCTACCCGCCGGACGGCGCGACCCCGGTCGGGGAGGTGAGCGTGGGCTTCGAGCCGGCCAGCGTGTTCGACGACCTGCCCGCGCTCCTGCTCGGCATCGGCGGCACGGTCGCCGTCGCGGTGGCGGTGGGGGTCGGGGTGTCCCTCCTCATGCGCCGCCGTCTCGAGTCGGTCACCCTGGGGGTGCAGCCGGAGGAACTGGCCGCGCTCGTCGGCATGCAGACCGCGGTCCTGGAGGGAAGCGGGGACGGCGTGATCGCCCTCGACCCGGACGGCGTCGTCCGGCTGTGCACGCCCACCGCCGAGCGGCTCCTCGGCGTCACCGGCTCGCCGCTCGCACTCCCCCTGTCGGAGGTCGCGCTCTCCCCCGCCGTGCGCGATGCCCTCCGCACGCCCGGCGCGACCGACGGCGTCGTCGTGGATGGCCGGGTGCTGTACGTCGATGTGCGGCCGGTGCGCCGAGGCGCCCGCGCGCTGGGCACCGTCGCCGTGGTCCGCGACCGCACGGACCTCGTGGCGCTCACCGAACGCCTCGGATCCGTCCGCACCCTGAGCGATGCCCTCCGCGTGCAGCGACACGAGTTCGCCAACCGGCTGCACGCCGCGGCCGGCCTGATCGACGCGGGGCGGTCGGATGAGGCGCGGCGGTTCCTGTGGGAGCTCGTCGAGCGCGGCCCGCTCGACTACGCCGTGCCCGGACTCGACGCCATCGGCGACCCGCTGCTGCAGTCGTTCGTCGGCGCCAAGGCCACGGCCGCACGCGAGCGCGAGGTGGCCCTGGTCGTCGATGAGCAGTCGCTGCTGCGCGGTCGTGTCGCCGACGTCGAGGACGTCGCCGCGGTGCTCGGCAACATCATCGACAACGCGGTGGATGCCGCCGCATCCGCCCCGCCTCCCCGCCGGGTGGAGCTCCTGCTGCTGGACGACGGCGCGACGCTCGTGGCGACGGTCACCGACACCGGCGCCGGCGTGTCCGACCCGGCGCGGCTGTTCGAACGGCGCGCGCCCGACCCCGGCGCCCCGGGCGACCGGGTGCACAACCTGGGCATCGGGCTCCCGCTCTCGCGCGAGCTCGCACGCCGACGCGACGGCGACGTGTGGCTGATCGACCCGGGCGGAACGGGCACGGGAGCGGTCTTCGGCGCGCGCCTGCCCGGAGTGATGGACGCCGTCGACGACGAGGAGGAACGCACATGAGCGAGATCACGGTCCTGGTCGTCGACGACGACTTCCGGGTCGCCGGCATCCACGGCGACATCGTCGCCGACCGTCCCGGGTTCACGGCGCTGCCGCCCGCCCGCACCGTCGATGAGGCGCGGCGCGCCCTCGGCAGCCAGCAGCCCGACCTCCTGCTCGTCGACGTCTACCTGCCGGACGGCGACGGCATCGACCTGCTCCGCGGCGCGGGGATCGACGGCTTCGTCCTGTCGGCGGCGACGGATGCGGCCACCGTGCGCCGCGCGGTGCGCGCCGGCGCCCTGGGGTACCTCGTCAAACCCTTCGAGCCGCGGGTCCTCGCGGACCGCCTCGACCGCTACGCCCGGGCCCGCAACCTCTGGACCTCGGGAGAGGTGCTCACGCAGGACGACATCGACCGCGCCGCGGCGATCGTGCACGGTGCGGGCGAATCCGCGTCGGTCTCGCGCGGGGCGACGGCACAGGTGATCCTCGGCGCGCTGGGCGGCGATGAGTCGTCCGCCTCGGAGGTCGCCGAGCGTGCGGGGGTGTCACGCGCGACGGCGCAGCGCCACCTCTCCGCGCTCGCCGCGCGCGGCCAGGTCGAGGTGACCCTGCGCTACGGCGTCACCGGCCGCCCGGAGCACCGATTCCGCGCTCGACGAGCCTGATGCGTGCTCAGCCGCGCGGGGTGCGGGTGCTCCAGAGCGCCCAGCACACCAGCAGCGGCTGGAAGAACAGCCGCGCGAGACGCTTCGCATCGGTGTCGAGCCCGAACCCGCTCCGCCGCTGCGTGTACTGCGCGATGTTGCCGGGGAAGATCGCCACGAAGAAGGCGGCGAGGATCGCCCCCGCACGGCGCCGTTCCTTCGGGAAGACGACGAGCGAGGCGCCCAGCATGATCTCGACGACACCGGACGCGACGACCACCCCGTCCTTGTCGATGGGCACGACCTCGGTGGTCCAGTCCGGAACCTGCGCCTGGAACTCGGCGCGCGCCCAGAACAGGTGGCTGATCCCGGCGAACATCATTCCCGCGGCGAGCAGCCAGCGTGCAACAGTCCTCATGAGACGATTCCACCGCGTCGACGCCGCCGTGTCGAGCCCCCCGTGCTCCACAACGCCCAGAGCACCAGAAGGGGTTGCAGCTGCAGGCGGATGAAGCGGGCCCGGTCGGTGCGCATCAGCGGCGCCGCCCGCCCCGTCCGCCACTGGTGCACGTTGCCGGGGAAGACCGCCACGAAGAAGGCGGCGACGGCCCAGCCGATCCGTCGCTTCTCGCGCGGCAGCGCGACCAGAGCCGTCCCGAGACCGAGCTCCACGACGCCGGAGACCAGCACGATCGTGTCCTTGTCGGTGCGGAGCAGCGCGGTCGCCCACTCCGGCACGACGATCCGGTAGCCGCGACGCCCCCAGGTGAGGTGCGAGGCGCCCGCGGCGGCGAGCAGGAGCGCGAGCGCCCAGCGGGCGCCGGTGCGCCACGGCGCGGTCCGGCTCCGGCGCCGGCTCATGATCGACCCTCGGTCCGGTCGGCGAGGGACGCGGCCCGGACGACGAACTCCTCGTACGAGCGCAGGTCGTCGGCGGCGACGACGGCGCGCAGGACCACCTCGTCCGCCGCCGCGCGATACGCGCCGAGCCGGGCAGCGACGTCGCCGCCGCCCTCGCCGGGCAGCGTCGTGTCGAACACGCCCACCCCCAGCCGGGCGAAGTTCGCGGCGTACGCGGGGTACCCGGCGTAGCGCTCTGCGTCTTCCCGCATCCGCGGCACGGCGGCGTCGTCGAGCGCCGTCCGGACGTAGACCGCGACGTGCGCATCGGCGCTGACCTCGCGTGCCTCGTCCCGCTGCGCGCCGGCGACCTGCGGCGGCAGCCAGTTGAGCAGTACGCCGTGCGCGTGGCGGGCACCGAGCGCGCGCATGCGCGGTCCGAGCGCGCCGACGAAGACCCGCGCATCGGGCCGGGCCTCACGCAGGCGGTGGATGCCGTGGCGCACGAGCTCGAGCTGGCCGTGCCGGGCGGCGCCCGATCCGATGCCGAACACCAGCCGCTCATCGGGGATGCCGGAGTCGGCGAGCTCGTCGATGATCGCCCCCGCGGGGCGCCGATCGAGCGCCACGACGCCGGTGGCGAGGCGCAGCGTGCTCGTGGTGCGCGCGGCGGCGGCGAGCGCGGAGATCGCGTCGCCGTCGGGGGTGTCGTTGACCCAGAGGGTGGCGAAGCCTTCCCGCTCGATCACCGGCGCCAGCCGGCCGATCAGGTCGGGGCCCAGCGCTCCGGCGACGCCGATGGACAGGGAGGCGGGATCATCGCGCATGCCCTCCAGACTGCCCCCGAACGCCGATGACCGCCACCCGGAGATCGGGTGGCGGTCATCGGCGTCGACGCTCAGGCGGCGCGGAGTTCGCGCTCCCCCGCCCGTGCGGCCGGTCGGCCGTCCACGATCTCGATGCGCACCGATCCGCCGTCGGCGAGGTCGCCCGAGACCAGGCGGTCGGCGATCCGGTCGTCGATCTCCCGCTGGATGAGCCGTCGCAGCGGGCGAGCGCCGTACTCCGGCTCGTACCCGTGCTCGGCCAGCCAGTCGATCGTCTCCTCCGAGACGGAGAACGCGATCTCACGCCCTGCCAGCCGGACGGAGGTCCGCTCCAGCATGAGCGTGACGATCCGGCGCAACTGCGACTGCTCGAGCTTGCGGAACATCACGATCTCGTCGATGCGGTTCAGGAACTCGGGACGCATGGCCTCGCGGAGCTTGCCCATGACCCGGTCGCGCAGGTCCTTCTCGGCGCCGAAGCCCGTGGCCCCGCCGCCGTCGGCGACGAAACCGATCGCGCCCGAGCGCGACGCGAGGAACTCGCTGCCGATGTTCGAGGTCATCACGATCACGGTGTTGCGGAAGTCGACCGTCCGCCCCTGTCCGTCGGTGAGGCGCCCGTCGTCGAGCATCTGCAGCAGCAGGTTGAAGACGTCGGGGTGCGCCTTCTCGATCTCGTCGAACAGGATGACCGAGTAGGGGTTGCGACGCACCTTCTCGGTGAGCTGTCCGGCCTCGTCGAAGCCGACGTATCCGGGAGGCGCTCCGACGAGTCGTGACACGGTGTGGCGCTCGCCGAACTCGCTCATGTCGAAGCGGATGACGGCGTTCTCGTCCTCGAAGAGCGACCCGGCCAGGGTCTTCGCGAGCTCGGTCTTGCCGACCCCGGTCGGTCCGAGGAAGAGGAACGAGCCGACCGGACGCCCGCCGTCGCCCATGCCGGTGCGGTTGCGTCGGACGGCGGTCGCCACCGCGGTGACCGCATCGTCCTGCCCGATGACCCGGGCATGCAGTTCGTCTTCGAGCGTCGCGAGCCGCTGGCGCTCGGACTCGGTCAGTCGCGACACCGGGATGCCGGTGGCACGGCTGACGACGGCGGCGATCTGCTCCTCGTCGACCACGGCGGTCACGGGGCGTCCCTCCGGGCGCGACGCGTCGTCGATCCGCTCGCGGAGCGCGCCGATCTCGTCGCGCAGCCGCAGCGCCTCCTCGTAGCGCTCCGCGGCGACGGCGGCGTCCTTCTCCGACTCCAGCTCGGCCATCCGTGCGCTGAGGGCGCCGACGTCGACCGCGACCCCCAGTCGCAGGCGGAGGCGTGCGCCGGCCTGGTCGATGAGGTCGATGGCCTTGTCGGGGAGCACGCGTTCGGTGAGGTAGCGGTCGCCGAGCTCCACGGCGGCGCGCAGGGCGTCGTCCGTGTACGTCACGGCGTGGTGCTGCTCATAGGCGGGGCGCAGACCCTCGAGGATCCGCACCGCGTCGGCGATCGACGGCTCACCCACGCGCACCGGCTGGAACCGGCGCTCGAGAGCGGCGTCCTTCTCGATCGTGCGGTACTCGGTGAGGGTCGTCGCCCCCACCAGGTGCAGGTCGCCGCGGGCGAGGCGCGGCTTCAGGATGTTGCCCGCGTCCATCGCGCCGTCGCCGGCCGCTCCCGCGCCGACGACGGTGTGCACCTCGTCGATGAAGACGATCACGTCGCCACGGCGCTCGGCGATCTCATCCATGGTCTGGGTGAGGCGTTCCTCGAAGTCGCCGCGGTAGCGGGCGCCGGAGAGCATCGCCGCGAGGTCGAGCGCGATGACACGCGTTCCCCGCAGCTGCTCGGGCACCTGCTCGGCCACGATCGCGCGGGCCAGGCCCTCGACGATCGCGGTCTTGCCGACGCCGGCCTCGCCGATCAGCACGGGGTTGTTCTTCGTGCGGCGGCTGAGGATCTCGATGGTCTGCTCGATCTCGTCGTCGCGTCCGATGACGGGGTCGAGCTCCCCGGCTTCGGCGAGCGCCGTCAGGTCGCGGCCGAACCGCTCGAGGGCGCTGGGCGCCTGCGCCGGCTCCTGGCCGGTCTGTTCGGCAGTCCCGGGGGTCACGGTCTCCCGCGCGCTCGCCAGGAGCGCGTCGGCGGTCACGCCGGATGCCGCGAGCACCTGCCCGGCGGGCGCGTCCTGTGCGAGCACGAGCGCGAAGAACAGGTGCTCGGGGTCGATGTACGTCGATCCCGAGGAGCGCGCCACCTGGAAGGCGTGGAAGAGCGCGCGCTGCACCGACGAGGTCACCACGGCACCGTCCACGTCCGCCGAGCCCGCTGCCTGCGGCAGACGCGCGTCGGCTGCGCGGACGATGACATCGGGGTCGACGCCGATGCGCGTGACGGCCTCGCGCACCTGGTCGGTGGCGACGATCTCGCGGAGCACGTGCAGGGCGTCGAGTTCGTGCTGGCCGCGAGCGAGCGCGAAGCGTCCCGCATCCTGCAGAACCTCCTGCGTACGGGCGCTGAGGAACCGGCTGAGGTCGATCGAGCGGGCGGCGCGGCTGCGCTCGCCGTCGAGGTAGCGCGCGAGGAAGTCGTCGAACGCGTTACGGCCCTCGTCGGGGGTGAAGTCTTCCGGCATGTCTTCTCCTGATCGGATCACAGTAGATGCGCCCTCGAACCGAAGTTGAGTACAGCGCTGTCAAGTTCAACGCTGGGGTCCACGATCTATTCCCGGATACGCTCGACGGGTCGATCCATCACGAGAGGAGGCCCGGTGAGCGAGTTCTTCGCCGGTGTGCGGCTCTTCCTGGGCGGCTTCTCGTGGTGGCGCCGGCGACCGGGCCTCATGGTCCTCGGGCTCATCCCTGCGGCGATCGTCAGCCTCGCCCTGGGCGCCGCACTCATCACGCTCCTCGTGTGGATCGCGCCGCTGACCGAGACGCTCACCCCCTTCGCCGACGGGTGGCCGAGCATCTGGGCGATCCTCATCCGTGTCGCGGTCGGCACCGCGGTGTTCGGCGGGGCGCTGCTGCTGACGGCCGCCACGTTCACCGCGCTCACGCTGCTGATCGGCGAGCCGTTCTACGACCGCATCTGGCGCGCCGTCGAAGAGGCGGAGGGAGACGCCGCCGCGATCGAGAACGACCCCGGGTTCGCGGCGGGCATCGCGGACGCGGTGTCGCTGATCGCCCGCGGTGCGCTCGCAGCCCTCGCGGCGTTCGCCATCGGCCTCATCCCGTTCGTCGGCGGCGTGCTCGGCGCGGTCGTCGGGGCGCTCCTGTCGGGATGGATCCTCGCCGACGAGCTCTCGGCACGCGCGCTGACCGCCCGCGGCATCCGCCATCGGCAGCGGCGCGCGCTGCTGCGTCCGCACCGCGCCAGGGCGCTCGGCTTCGGGGTCGCGACGCAGCTGTGCTTCCTCATCCCGCTCGGGGCCGTCTTCGCGATGCCGGCGGCGGTCGTCGGCGCGACGCGACTCGCGCACGGCATCCTTCCGCGCGATCCGGCGTCGGCACTGACAGAATCCCCGACATGACCGTTGCCCGCCGCACCGACGCCGCCGCGATCATCGCGGGCGTCGCCCTCATCGTCCTGCCGCTGGTCGGGCTGTTCTTCAAGATCTTCTGGCCCGGCTGGTACCTCTTCTTCCTGCTCTTCGCCTCGCCGGTGCTCCTGGTCGGCTATGCGCTGCAGATCGTCATCGCCGTGACCGGGTTCCTGACGCCACGGGCCGTGTTCCGCACCAGCCCCGCGCGAGCCCGCGCCCTCGCGGCCGCGTGGATCGGCGCGGTCGGCATCGCCCTGACCGGACTGTTCTTCGTCGACGGCGGCGACACCACCTACGGCTCCGCCTTCATGTACCTCATCGGAGCGGACGGCGACGCGGGCGTCTCGACGGTCTCGACCCTCATCTCCTTCGCCACCGGGGCGGCGTGGATCGGCGGGTGGGTCTGGCTCGTAATCGAGTGGATCGTCGCCCTCGTGCGGCGGCGCCGGGCCCGATAGAAAGCACGCGGCGCTTCGACCGGTTACGCTGGAGGGAGTCTTCCGAAGGAGTGCCATGTACATCGTCGCCCTGCTGCTGTTCCTGCTCGGCATGTTCGCCTTCGGCATCTCCTTCTCGGTGCCGGGCCTCGAGGCCGTCATCTTCGTCGCCGGGATCCTGCTGATCTCGCTCGCGATGGCGCTGCCGATGCACCTGCGCGCCAAGTAACACCGCAGGCTCGATCCTTCTCCGGGTCAGCCGCGGCCGCCGGGCGGCCCGATGATCAGCAGCACCGTGAAGACCACGGCCACGAGCACGGCGATGACGCCGGCCGACAGGATCGGGTGGGAGAGCACGACCCGCAGCACACGATCGTGCCACGCGCGGTCACGCGGATCGGCGGTCTGCTCGCGTCGCCACATCCCCTGCAGTCGTCCGGTGCGGTGCAGCCACCGCTCCACCGGCAACGTCGCATACGGGATCACCGCACTGCCGATCGCGGCGACGGCGACGCCCGCCGACCACCGCTGATTCTTCGCCACCAGCACGGCGGTGGCGCCGTACGCCAGGAAGACGAACCCGTGCACTCCCCCGCCCACGGTGACGGCGGGCGCGAACCCGGTGAGAGCGCGCACGATCAGGCCGCCGATCAAGAGCGTCCACGAGATCATCTCGGCGATGGCGAGCGTGCGGAAGAGTGCCAGGGGCGTGCGGAACACAGTCGTCTCCAGGTCGAGAGAGCGCGTCGATCGACGCTCCGTCAGCCTAGGCCAGAATGCTTCAGCTTCCCTGAAGGTTCTCTCCGAACGGCTGCTCGTGCAGGCCGCGGAGCGCCTGCGAGAGCTCGGGCACGCCCTGAGCGAAGACGACGTCGAGCGCGGCGAGGCGAGCGTCCGCCTCGGCCAGGGTCGCAGCGCCCTGCGCGGTGACGCGCAGGTCGGATGCGGCGCCGGCATGAGCCGTGGCGTCCTCCACGAGCCCGTCGGCGGCGAGCGTCTTGACGGCCGTGTGGGCGGTCTGCACCGTGATCTGCGATCGGCGGGCGAGCTCAGAGAACGAGATTCCGGGCGTGGCCTGCAGATGGGCCAGGAGCCCGTATTTGCGGGTCGTGAGGCCCAGCTCGCGCAGACCCGCGTTCAGCTGCGCGTCCCAGATCGACGAGACCGTCAGCAGCGAGATGACGGGGCTGAACGGGGGGCGGGGTCGACCGGTGGCCGGCGTCGAACCCGCGGCTTCTCCCATCACTCCATGCTATCCGTCGGCGCACCTCCGCGGGGCGCGTAGCGTGAGGGGGTGGACTTCCCCTTTGACACCCTGCGCCGCTGGCCCGACATCGATACGGACGATCTCGTCGCCGTGGATGCGGCCGACCGGCTCATCCTCGACGAGTCCGTCACCCTGCGGGCGGATGTGGCGGCGACCGACCTCGTCGTCATCGGCGACGCCTTCGGCGCGCTGGCGTTGGCCGGCGCTGCGGCGCTGCCCGACGGCACGATCCGCGTCCACCAGGACACCCTCGCCGGCGAGCGCGCCCTCGCCGCGAACGCCGCGCGGCTTGACCTCACCGATCGCGTGCGTTCGCTGCCGCTCGATCGCGCGCTCGTCGAGGGCGCGCGCGTCGTGCTGCTGCGTCTTCCCCGCTCGCTCGAGGAGCTGCGGGATGTCGCCGCGCTCATCGCCGCGCACGCGGCATCCGACGTCGTGGTGGTCGCCGGCGGCCGGCTCAAGCACATGACGGTGACGATGAACGATGTGCTCGCCGAGCACTTCGGTCGCCTCGACGTCTCGCACGCGCGGCAGAAGTCGCGAGTGCTCCTGGCCCGCGACCCGCACGACGGCCGCGACCCGGCGCCGCGGCATGCCGAGCACGACGGGATCGTCGTGTGCGCGTACGGGGGCGCGTTCGCCGGTACCGGCATCGACATCGGCACCCGCTTCCTGCTCGACCACCTGCCCGACGAGCTGCCCGCCGACGGCCACGTCGTCGACCTCGCCTGCGGCACGGGCGTGGTGGCCACCTGGCTGGCGCTGCGTCATCCCGAGCGCGCCGTCTACGCCAGCGACCACTCCTCGATCGCGGTGGCGTCGGCGCGGGCGACGGCGGACGCCAACGGTGTGGGCGATCGGGTGGAGGTCGTCCGCGACGAGGGTCTCGGCGCTCTGCCCGACGCCAGCGCCGCGTTCATCGCGTTGAACCCGCCCTTCCATTCCGGACCCGCCGTCCACACGGGTCTCGCGACCCCGTTGTTCCTGGATGCGGCCCGCGCGCTGCGGCCGGGAGGCGAGCTGTGGACGGTGTGGAACTCCGCCCTGCAGTACCGCGGCGAGCTCGAACGCCTCGTGGGCCCCACCCGACAGGTCGCGCGCAACCGCAAGTTCACGGTCACGGTCTCGACGCGCCGCTGAGCGCCCGGCGTCAGCGCCCGAGCGCGATGCGGACGACCTCGGCGATCCGCGGCGGCACGGTCTCGTCCTGCAGCGAGGTCGTGTCGCCGAGGGGACGCTCGTCGACGAGGTCGACGAGCAGACGCCGCATGATCTTGCCGCTGCGGGTCTTGGGCAGATCCGGCACCGCGAAGACGTGCTTCGGCTGCGCGACCGGACCGATGGCGGCCCGCACGTGGCGCCGCAGCTCCGCCGCATCCCCCGCCCCCGTCACGAACGCGGCGATCGCCTGCCCGGTGAGCGGGTCGGCGACACCGACGACGGCGGCCTCTCCGACCGAGGGGTGAGCGACCAGCGCCGACTCGATCTCGATCGTCGAGAGGCGGTGGCCCGAGACGTTGATGACGTCGTCGACACGGCCCAGCACCCAGAGGTCGCCGTCGGCGTCGAGCTTCGCCCCATCCCCCGCCAGGAAGTAGCCCTGCGCCGCGAAGCGCTTCCAGTACGCGTCGCGGTAGCGCTCCGGGTTGCCCCAGACCGTGCGCGACATGCCCGGCCAGGTGCCGTCGACGACGAGAAGTCCGCCGCCGCCCGGTCCCACGTCGGCGCCGTCGGCATCCACGACCCGCACCCGCAGCCCCGGGAGCGCGGTGAGCGCGGAGCCCGGCTTCAGGGTCGCGACGCCGGGCAGCGGCGCGGCGATGGCGCCGCCGGTCTCGGACTGCCACCACGTGTCGACGACGGGGGTCTCGCCGCGGCCGATGTGCCGATGGAACCAGACCCAGGCCTCCGGGTTGATGGCCTCGCCGACGGTGCCGAGCAACCGGATGCTCGACAGGTCGTAGTCCGCCGGCGGCCCGTCCGGGAAGCGGCTCATGAGCGAGCGGATGAGGGTCGGTGCCGTGTAGTACGTCGTCACGCGGTACTGGTCGAGGATGCGGAAGTGCCGCTCCCAGTCCGGGGTGTCCGGGGTGCCCTCGTAGAGCACGCTGGTCACGCCGTTCAGCAGCGGACCGTACGTCTCGTAGCTGTGCGCGGTGACCCACGCGAGGTCGGCGGTGCACCAGTAGACGTCGGTCTCGGGCTTCGCGTCGAACACGGCCCAGAACGTCCACGCCACGTGGGTCAGCCAGCCGCCCGTCGTGTGCACGAGCCCCTTGGGCTTCCCGGTCGTGCCGCTCGTGTAGATGATGAATAGCGGCGTCTCGGCGTCGAAGAACTCCGGCTCATGGATGTCGGAGGCCGCATCCACCGTCTCGTGCCACCAGAGGTCGCGCCCCTCGGTCCATGGGATGTCGTCGCCGGTGCGGCGGATGACGAGCACGTGCTCGATGCTCTCGACGCCGTCGACGGCGGCGTCCGCCTGGTGCTTGACGGGCACGGCCGCGCCCCGACGGAACTGCCCGTCGGTCGTGACGAGGAGCTTCGCGCCGGTGTCCTCCACGCGGAACCGCACGGCCTCCGCCGAGAACCCGCCGAAGACGAGCGAGTGGATGGCGCCGATGCGCGCGACGGCGAGCTGGATGATGATCGTCTCGACCAGCACCGGCAGGTACACCACGACGCGGTCGCCCTTGACGATGCCGATGGCGGTCAGCGCGTTCGCCGCGCGCGAGACCTCGCGCTGCAGCTCGGCGTACGTGATGGTGCGCCGGTCGCCCCGCTCCCCCTCGAAGTGGAAGGCGACGCGGTCGCCGTGCCCGGCCGCGACATGCCGGTCGACGGCGTTGACCGAGGCGTTGAGCGTGCCGCCAGCGAACCATTCCGCCGTCGGGATCGAGGTGCCGTCGGTGGGAGCCCAGCTGTGGGCGGTGTGCCAGGGCTCTGCCCAGTCGAGGATGTCCGCGCGGTGCGTCCAGAACGCCTCGGGGGCTTCGCCCGCGCGCTCGACCCACTCCCGCGCGATCCACTCCGGCGTCACGTTCGCCTGCGCGACGAAGTCCGCCGGCGGCGCGAACGTGCGCCGCTCGTCCAGCAGGCTGCGGATGGTGTCGTCGTGCGCCGGGGCGTCGAGGGGCGTGTTGGGCGCGCTCATACCGTCTCCCCGGTTCGGTGGTCTGCCCTCCAGCATCCCCGCCCCACCCCACCCCCGCCCAATCCATGACACCGTGTGACGCCCCGGGCCCCCGCACCCCCGCTGGACCCGCGAGACAGCGCTTTCGCGCCGAGACGGTGGGTTTAACCCACGGTCTCAGCGCCGGGTTGCTATCTCGCGGGTCGGGAGGCCTAGCCTGGGGGCATGAGCAGCCGCGTCGTCGCACCTGTCATCGATCCGGACAACCCGCCCAAGGGGCCGGCGTCGTACTTCGCCAGCATCGAGAAGACCTACGGTCGCCCGGTGCAGGAGTGGCTCGACATCGCCGTCGCGGACCTGGATGCGGGCACGCCGCACATGGCCGTCGTGTCACGGCTCAAGCAGGACCACGGGCTCGGTCATGGCCACGCCAACGCGGTCGTCGCCTATGCCAAGGCGAAGGTCGCCGAGTAGAGCCGGCGGAGCGACGTCAGTCGCCGTCGAGGATCGACTCGTGCCCGTCCGATTCCGGATCCTCCGGCTCGGCGGCGGTGGTCGTGTCGGGCTCGGGGCCGGGGGTCACCGGGCGGTCGCGATCGCTCATCCGTTCAGCCCGCCGGGTTGTCGACGGGCGTTCCGTCGGGGTTCGTGGTGATCGACTCGTCGGGCGCACCGTCTCCGGCGCCGTGGGCCGCGACGTCCGCCGTTCCCTCCGCACCCTCCCGATCGGGCTCGCCGGGGCGCACGGCCGCATCCTCGGCGATGTCGATGCGTGTCACGCCGTCGTGATCGGAGACCACGATGCGCGGGGCAGCATCCGCTTCGGTCGCGTTCGGAGCCGTCGTCAACTGGTCGTGCCGCTTCTCTTCATCCGTCATACCCATGACATCGACGGTACGCATCGCAGCCCGATCCGCCACCCGGGTTGACAGCATCCGAGGGCGTTGACGACGAGGCCCCGGCCGCGGCTCAAGGCGAGCGCGGCCTGAGTTGCGGGACGGCGCGACGCAGCCGATTGATCAAGACATCTTCTCGAATCGAGCTGTCTGGTCAGTCAGACGATCGTCAGGGTCGAGGGACGGCGCCAGGGTGATCTCCAACACCGAGGAATCGTCCGGCATCAGAACAACAGAGGGCGCGATGCTGACGTTGCGTTCCGGCGAGTCGATCACGATCAGTAGGCGCTCACCGCCATCCGTATCGACGCTCCGCCAGCGCCCGTTCACGTCGATCTCATCTGACGCGACGAGCGCGTCGAGGTTCGCGGCTCCCGAAGATATGCACACAAGGCTCCGGGGCCACCTGGTCGCCGCCACGCCGCCCGCTGCGTCGAAGACCAACTCAGCATGTAGCCGCTCATCGACGATCTGCCACCGACCGACCATGTGCTCCTGCGTCGCGTCGCGTCGAGCGGGACGGGCGTCTGCCCGCATGCGACAAGCAGCAGACCTGCGGCGCCCATCGAGATGGGCGCCGCGCATTTGACTGCCACGACGGCCACCCCTCCGCCAGCAGATCGATGAGCGCGCCCAGGCAACCTCCCTAACGCATCTTTGCGAACGTCGAGGTATGGTCCGGTCGGCGAAGGTCTGGGTCGACCAAGATCTCCATGACCACGGAGCCATCGTTACGACCCATCGATCTCTCTAGTGCGGGTCTCTCGGCACCGGATCTACCGTCGTCCGAGACGCTCGCGGCTCATGCACCGACTGCAACGTCAGGCAGGCCCGCGTCCTGTTCCCTCGTCCTCGACCCGATCGCACGGCACCGTCGCGCCGGCAGCGGCCACACAACCTCGCCATCCGCTCCCCACACGTTGCCCCTCACGCGCTCATGAGGTCTTGACGAACCTGGCTGTCTCATCGGGGAGGAGATCGTCGGGGTCTATCTGGGGTCGAAGGGGGATGTCCAGCACGACGGTACCGTCGGGCAAGGTCATGACCGAAGGCGCGATACTCACCCGGCATCCATCTGCATGGAAGTACAACAGCAAGCCAGTCGAACCCTTTGTGGCGATGGCCTCCCACTCGCCTTCAATGCTCAGTGTGGACGCAGTCGCAAGTGCGCTGAGGTTCTCGCCCCCCGGGGTTTCACACAAGAGATTCCGAGGCCACCCCGTTGCGATGAAGTCCCCGTCGTCCTCTATGACAAGCGTCGCGGCCATACGATCATCGGCGATTTCCCACCGCCCGGGCATGTTTTCAGAGGTGGCTTGAAGGACGACAGGCACGTATCCGCACGCGACAAGCTGCACGCACAAGACCGCCAGGAATGCGCAAGCTAGCAGCCCCTTTGACCTGGTCACCATCTGACGGTCTCAGTCCAGGTGAATGTCTGCAACACATCGGACATTGGACCACTATCGCTCGTGAGATTGTTGCCGATGGCTCTCAGTTCATCCGAAAAGCTGATCCCTGACCCAAGCGACATGTTGTTCACCGCGGCAAATGTCACGTCAGCCGAGTTACTCGAGGTAGAAACGGCGGCTGCTGACAGGCTGAAAAGTACCGATGGCGGCGAGTGAGCGATCAACGTTTGACGAGTTCTTCCAGGTCGCGATTGTGAGTATGTCGCGCGTGAAATTGGCATTATCAAGCGCTGGCTTGATCAAGCGCTGGCTTGATCAAGCGCTGGCTTGCCAGCACCGTAGCCAGCGAGCGTGGGCACTGGCTCGCCCCTGCTCAACGCACGCCGAACAGTTTCGACCTGATCCCTCACCTCGTCACTGTCGCGCAATCCCTGCGTGATCACAGATCCCTCACCGAACACGATTGGCGACCGTAGAGTCCCTTGCGCCCAAGCGTACAGAAGCGCTCCCTGCTGACTCTTGAGTATTCTTCCGACATCGATTGATGAGTACGCGGACTGTTCTACGCTCCAGCGTTGCAGCCAATCGACTCTTGATCGTGTCCGAACGATGCTTCGTCTGCCTGAGCGCAGAAGCGCAGGCCCGCACTAGAGCGCCTTTACGAACCTCGCTGTCTGGTCAGGTCGACGGAGATCTGGATCAACCAGAGGTGCTAGCACAATCTCCAAAACCACGGAGCGATCGGGCATCGTGACGACCTGCGGAACGATACTGATCTCGCACTCCGGAGACGTGAAGATCATCAGCACTTCTGTCCCGGAGCCGACTTCGATGACGCTCCACCGTCCACTCAGATTCAACTTGTCTGTCGAAGCGGCCAGAGCGTCGAGACTGTCTCCCTCCGGAACAGCGCACTGGAAGTTCCTTGACCAGCTCGTCGCGGTGACTTCACCGGAAGCGTCAAATGTCAACGCAGTCTCCATGCGCTCATCCGCAATCTGCCATCGGCCGATCATGTTCTCCTGAGTGACATCCAGCGCCTCCGGCCTCGGTACACACGCTGCGAGCAAAACACCCACGAGGGCCAGCACAGTCGCCCCTAGACGCCGCTTGCTCTTCACCACCTGATCGTGTCTCCTGCCACGTGAACTCCTGCCTCACATCAGACGCGGGCCCGGTCTCGCCTGAGAAGTTGTTCGCCAGCTCTCTCAACTCATCCGTGAAGCTAATGCCCGATCCGAGCGACATGACATTCACTGCTTGAGTGAATCGTATGAGTAGCAACAGCGTTGTGTGTTCGCGGTGGGAAGAACCGAGGCGATCGACACGGCGGTGATGTTCCCGGCACGATCTCTGGTGTAGTTGCGGTCGGCAACGTAGTGCCCGGCACCGCCGAAGACCGCGTTGTCTTTCATGCTCACCCCACCCGACAACGCGCTCACAAAACTGTCGCCTTGCCGCGGACGCGTCCGGAGGCGGCCGCGCGACGCGCCGTCAATACAACCTGCGTTGTGAGAAACGCCCGGGGCATCCACCATGCGCGGTCCTGCTTGCCTCCACCGATACAGGCGCGGCACTCGGGTTCTCGCCTCTCACCACCGCGTCACCACCAGGAGGACGCCCGCACGACGAAAGGCCCCCGGCTGACCACCCACGAGGGTGACCGGCCGGGGGCCTTGTCGTTGTGCTAGATCCGCGGAACCACGCGGTCTTTAGAAGTCCCAGTCCTCGTCCTCGGTCGCCTCGGCCTTGCCGATGACGTACGACGAACCGGAGCCCGAGAAGAAGTCATGGTTCTCGTCCGCGTTGGGCGAGAGCGCCGACAGGATCGCCGGGTTCACGTTCGTGACGGTGGCGGGGAACATGGCCTCGAAACCGAGGTTCATCAGGGCCTTGTTGGCGTTGTAGTGCAGGAACTTCTTGACGTCCTCGGTGAGACCGACGGCGTCGTAGAGGTCCTGCGTGTACTGCACCTCGTTGTCGTAGAGCTCGTACAGCAGCGAGAACGTGTAGTCCTTGATCTCGTCGCGCTCGGCCTGCGACAGCTGCTCCATGCCCTTCTGGAACTTGTAGCCGATGTAGTAGCCGTGCACGGCCTCGTCACGGATGATGAGGCGGATGATGTCGGCGGTGTTGGTGAGCTTCGCCTTGGCCGACCAGTGCAGCGGCAGGTAGAACCCGGAGTAGAAGAGGAACGACTCGAGCAGGGTCGAGGCGACCTTGCGCTTGAGGGGTTCGTCGCCACGGTAGTAGTCCATGACGATGTGCGCCTTCTTCTGCAGGCTCTCGTTCTCGGTCGACCAGCGGAACGCATCGTCGATCTCGGGGGTCGAGGCCAGCGTCGAGAAGATCGACGAGTAGCTCTTGGCGTGCACCGACTCCATGAACGCGATGTTGGTGTACACCGCCTCTTCGTGCGGGGTGATCGCGTCGGGGATCAACGACACCGCGCCCACGGTTCCCTGGATCGTGTCGAGGAGCGTGAGCCCCGTGAACACGCGCATGGTCAGGGTCTGCTCGTCCGGGGTCAGCGTGTTCCACGACTGGATGTCGTTCGACAGCGGCACCTTCTCGGGCAGCCAGAAGTTGTTCACCAGACGGTTCCAGACCTCGAGGTCCTTGTCGTCCTGGATGCGGTTCCAGTTGATCGCCTGCACGGCGGTCAGCAGTTTGAGCTTCTCGGTCATCGTTCCTTCTCGGTTCTTCGCCGCAGCCGTCAGAGCATGCAGCTGACGCACTCGGACATGTCAGTGCCCTCGAGCGCCATCTGCCGCAGGCGGATGTAGTAGATCGTCTTGATGCCCTTGCGCCAGGCGTAGATCTGCGCGCGGTTGATGTCGCGCGTGGTCGCGGTGTCCTTGAAGAACAGCGTGAGCGACAGACCCTGGTCCACGTGCTGCGTGGCCGCGGCGTACGTGTCGATGACCTTCTCGTAGCCGATCTCGTACGCGTCCTGGTAGTACTCCAGGTTGTCGTTCGTCATGAACGGCGCCGGGTAGTAGACGCGGCCGAGCTTGCCTTCCTTGCGGATCTCGATCTTCGACGCGATCGGGTGGATGGAGCTCGTCGAGTTGTTGATGTACGAGATCGAGCCGGTGGGCGGCACCGCCTGCAGGTTCTGGTTGTAGATGCCGTGCTTCTGGATCGACGCCTTCAGCTCGGCCCAGTCGCCCTGGGTCGGGATGTGGTGACCGGCGAACAGCTCCTGCACGCGAGCCGTCTGGGGCACCCACTCCTGCTCGAGGTACTTGTCGAAGAACTCCCCCGACGCGTAGGTCGAGTCGGCGAAGCCGTCGAAGGCGACGCCGCGCTCGATCGCGAGCGCGTTGGAGGCGCGCAGCGCGTGGAAGAGCACCGTGTAGAAGTAGATGTTCGTGAAGTCGATGCCCTCTTCCGACCCGTAGTGCACGTGCTCGCGCGCCAGGTAGCCGTGGAGGTTCATCTGGCCCAGGCCGATCGCGTGCGACCGGTCGTTGCCGTCCTCGATCGAGCGGACCGAGCGGATGTGGCTCTGATCGCTCACCGCGCTGAGCGCACGGATCGCGGTGCCGACGGTTCCGCCCAGGTCACCGCCATCCATCGCGAGGGCGATGTTCATCGAGCCGAGGTTGCACGAGATGTCCTTGCCGATCTCGGCGTACGAGAGGTCCTCGTTGAAGGTCGTCGGCGTGTTCACCTGCAGGATCTCGCTGCAGAGGTTGGACATGTTGATGCGGCCCTTGATCGGGTTCGCCTTGTTCACCGTGTCCTCGAACATGATGTACGGGTAGCCCGACTCGAACTGGATCTCGGCCAGCGTCTGGAAGAACTCGCGGGCGTTGATCTTGGTCTTCTTGATGCGCGCATCGTCGACCATCTCGCGGTACTTCTCGGTCACCGAGATGTCGCCGAACGGCACGCCGTAGACCTTCTCGACGTCGTACGGGGAGAACAGGTACATGTCCTCGCCGTTCTTGGCGAGCTCGAACGTGATGTCGGGCACGACGACACCCAGCGACAGCGTCTTGATGCGGATCTTCTCGTCCGCGTTCTCGCGCTTGGTGTCGAGGAACTTCATGATGTCGGGGTGGTGCGCCGACAGGTAGACGGCACCCGCGCCCTGGCGTGCGCCGAGCTGGTTGGCGTAGCTGAAGCTGTCTTCGAGCAGCTTCATGACGGGGATGATGCCGCTGGACTGGTTCTCGATCTGCTTGATCGGCGCGCCGGCCTCGCGGATGTTCGACAGCAGCAGTGCCACGCCGCCGCCGCGCTTGGAGAGCTGCAGCGACGAGTTGATGCCGCGCGAGATCGACTCCATGTTGTCTTCGATACGCAGCAGGAAGCAGGAGACGAGCTCACCGCGCTGCGCCTTGCCCGCGTTGAGGAACGTGGGGGTGGCGGGCTGGAAGCGGCCCGAGAGGATCTCGTCGACGAGCTGCATCGCGAGCTTCTCGTCGCCGTCCGCGAGCGCGAGGCCCGTCATGACGACGCGGTCCTCGAAGCGCTCGAGGTAGCGCTTGCCGTCGAAGGTCTTGAGCGTGTAGCTCGTGTAGTACTTGAACGCGCCGAGGAAGGACTCGAAGCGGAACTTCTTGCCGTAGGCGAAGTCGTTGAGCGCCTGGATGAACTCCAGCGAGTACTTCTCGATGACGGTCGGCTCGTAGTACTCCTTCTCCACGAGATAGTCCAGGCGCTCCTTGAGCGAGTGGAAGAAGACCGTGTTCTGGTTGACGTGCTGCAGGAAGTACTCCCGCGCCGCGCGCTTGTCGGCGTCGAACTGGATCTGCCCGTTCGCGTCGTACAGGTTCAGCATCGCGTTGAGGGCGTGGTAGTCCAGCCCCTCGAAGCGCGCCTCGACTTTGAAGTCCATATCGGTCACTGTCGCTGCCACCATCGTTCCAATCCTCCGCCGATCCGCTCGACGTCTTCTGGCGTGCCGAATACTTCGAACCGGTCCAAGTGCGGCACTCGACACTTGCGGCTGATGATCTCCCCGGAGGCGCAGTACGCGTCACCGAAGTTGGTGTTGCCTGCGGAGACGACTCCGCGGATGAGGGACCGGTTGCCCTCGTCGTTGAGGAACCGGATCACCTGCTTGGGGACCGCGCCCTTCTCCTCGCCCCGGCCCTGTCCGCCCCCGTAGGTGGGGGTGAAGAGGACGTACGGCTCCTCGACGCGAAGAGGAGGTGCCGTGGGGTGGAGCGGAATACGCACCGCCCTCATCCCGAGCTTCTCGATGAAACGTGCCGTGTTGCCCGACACGCTCGAGAAGTAGACCAGGAGGGGGGAGGTGGATGCGGCGTCCGCGCCCGAGGAGGCAACCGCGCCGGCAGACTCTGCGACCGCGGTTGCCATGGGTCAGGCCAGGCGCGCGGCCAGCTCGTCGATCTTGTCCGGCCGGAAGCCCGACCAGTGGTCCTCGTCGGTGATGACGACGGGGGCCTGCAGGTAGCCGAGGGCCTTCACCTGCTCGAGAGCGGTGGGGTCTTCGGAGAGGTCAAGGACCTCGTATTCGATGCCCTTCGAGTCCAGTGCTCGGTAGGTGGCGTTGCACTGCACGCACGACGGCTTGGTGTAGACCGTGATCGCCATTTCGACCTCTTCTCTCCCCTCAACGGGCTGTGTGTCCGGCTAGGGTTCCGCCGGGACCTCAATACTACATATGGGTACGGACATCGGAAGGCACCACAAGGGGTAGTAGTTACATCCGTGTCATTTTCCACCGTCCATCCCCATGTACAACACAGGTTGTCCACCGTTTCATCCACAGGTCACGGCGTGTCCGACGGATTCGAAAAGTCCTGAATCACGCCGAAAACGCTCGGGGCACGGAGCCTCATCCACAGGGGGCACGTTACGAGCGGCCTCCGACATCCACAGATCCGACGGATTCGTCCGCACGGCGTGTCGCGCGGGTCGAACACCACGGCCGCACGCACTGCTCCGGACGGCCGCGGCGCGATACCGTTGAGGGGTGGCGGGCTATCAAGATCTCCTGCGCACCCCTGGAGTCGCGCGCATCATCGCCGCCCAGCTGACGGCGCGCTTCCCCAACGGCATGACGAGTCTGGCCGTCCTCCTTCACGTCGAGCACGTGACGGGCTCCTATGGCGCGGCCGGGCTCGTGCTCGCCGCCACCTCCGTCGGCCAGGCGGTCGCGGGACCCATCACGAGTCGGTGGATGGGGCGATGGGGCATGCGGCGCGTGCTGACGCTCACGATGATCGTCTGCGCGCTCGCGATCACCGCCATCGCGATGCTCGATCTGCCGGTCCCGGGCTTCATGGCGTTCGGGCTGATCGCGGGCATGTCGACTCCGCCGGTGCAGTCCGCGGTGCGCACCATCTATCCCAAGATGGTCAACTCCCGGCAGCTGACGCCCCTCTACTCCCTCGACGCCTCGCTGCAGGAGATCATCTGGATCCTGGCGCCGGTCGTCATCACGTTCGTCGCGACGCAGGTCGGCACGTGGGAGGCGCTCATCCTGATCGTCGCGTTCCTCCTCGGCGGCGGCACGTGGTTCATCCTGCTGCCGGAGGTGGGCCGCGTGCGTATCCCCCGCAGCAAGCGCCGATTCGGCAAGGTGCTCGCACGCCCGCCCGTGCTGCTGGCGACCGTCATCGGGTTCCTCCTCATCGGCGCATGCTCGGCGGTCGAGGCGGGGGTGGTCGCCACCTTCGACCACGGCGGGCTCGAGGCGGGCCTCGTGCTGGCCGTGTTCTCGATCGGCAGTCTCGCCGGCGGCCTCAGCTTCGGGCACATCCCGATCGGCCCGTGGGCGATGGCCCGGCGCATGGGCATCGTCGCCGTGGGGCTCATCCTCACCATGTTCTCGCTCAATGTGTGGTGGCTGGGCGGCACGCTGCTGCTCGCCGGCATCGGCATCGCGCCCGCGCTGGCCGTGCTGTTCGCGATGACCTCGGTCAGCGTCAAGTTCTCCGACACCGCCGAGGCCTACGGATGGGTCGGCACCGGCCAGCTCATCGGCGCGGCAGCGGGCTCCGCGGTCGCGGGATTCCTCATCGACGCGGTCGAGGCACCGGGCGCGTTCATGGCCGCCGCCGGGTTCGGCGTCGCCGGAGCGCTCGTCGCCGCGGCGTGCGTGCGGGCCTTCCCCGACCTCCGCCACCGGGATCCGAGCCCCATCCCCGACACCGAACCCGTGCCGATCATCACCTGAGGACACACAAAACGCCCCGAGCGGCGCGGGGGTCGTACGCTCGTCACATGCCCGCATCCGTCGTTCTGCCGCGCCTCGCCTGGGGCTCTCCCACCGCTTCCCGCCGCGTTCTGCTCGTGCACGGGCTCGGCTCGTCGGCCGCGCTCATGTGGCGATTCGGCACCGCGCTGGCCGACGCCGGCTGGTACGCGGTCGCCGTCGACCTGCGCGGCCACGGCGCCGCGCCCCGCACGCTCGACTACACGCTCGAGGCGTACGCCGCGGATGTGGCCGCCACCCGCGCCGACGAGGGCCCCTGGGATGCGGTGATCGCCCATTCGCTGGGCGGCGCGGCCGCGACCCTCGCCTCGGTGGCAGACCCCGCGTGGACGCCCCGGCTCGTGCTGGTCGACCCCGCCATCCATCTGCTCCCCTCGCACCGCGCGGTCATCGACCGCAGCCAGCGCGAGGCCTTCGCCGATCCCTCCCCCGAGGCCGTACGCGAGCAGCATCCGCTGTGGCACCCGCAGGACGTCGAGCTCAAGGCGGATGCGGCGCGCACCGCCGGCCGATGGGCCGTCGAGCAGACGCTCGAGCAGAACCCCGAATGGGACGTGCGCGCGACCACCGCCCGCCTGAGCGTGCCCACGCACATCCTGGGCGCGGACCCGGCGGTCTACAGCATCTTCACCGGCGCGACCGCCGCCGAGGTGCTCGCCGGCAACCCCGCGATCACGATGTCGGTCGTGCCGGGTGCGGGGCACTCCCCCCACCGTGACCGCCCTGCCGAGACGATCGCGGCGCTCCTCGAGGTGCTCGCATGACACTGGATGCGGCGGCCTACCTGCCGGACGATCTCCTCGAGCGGATCCGGGCACGGGCGGCCGCGACCGATCACGACAACGTCTTCCCGGACGAGGACCTCGCCGAGCTGCGCGCCGTCGGGTATCCGGCGATCCTCGTGCCTGCCGACCGCGGCGGCGCCGGGCTCTCGCTCGCAGACGCCTCGGTGCTGCAGCAGCGCCTGGCCACGGCCGCTCCGGCCACCGCGCTCGCGATCAACATGCACCTCGTGTGGACCGGTGTCGCGAAGGTGCTGCAGGATCGCGGCATCGACGACCTGGCTTTCGTGCAGACGGGCGCCGCGGCTGGCGAGGTGTTCGCCTTCGGCATCAGCGAGGCCGGCAACGACGCGGTGCTGTTCGACAGCTCGACCACCGCCGCCCCCCTCCCGGACGGCGGATACGCCTTCACCGGCACCAAGATCTTCACGTCGCTGGGTCCGGTGTGGACCCGGCTCGGCGTGCACGGCCTGGACACCACCTCTCCCGATGCGCCGCGCATCGTCTACGGCTTCGTCGAACGGCAGGCCGGTGTCGTCACCCGCGACGACTGGGACACGGTCGGGATGCGCGGCACCCAGTCGCGCACGACCGAGCTGCACGACGCGGTCGCCCCCGCATCCGCGATCGTGCGGCGGGTGGAGCCCGGCCCGAGCCCCGATCCGCTCGTCTTCGGCATCTTCAGCGTGTTCGAGATCCTGCTGGCCTCGGTCTACACCGGCATCGCCCGGCGCGCGCTCGATCTCGCGGTGGCAGCGGCGCAGAGCAAGACCTCGCGCCGCACCGGAGCCGCCCTCGCGCAGGATCCCGACATCCGCCGTCGGATCGCGTCTATGGTGCTCGCCTACGACGCGCTCGGCCCGCAGCTCGCCGCCCTCGCGGGCGACGTGGACGACCTGACCGACCACGGCAGCCGATGGTTCTCGCTCCTGGCGGGCGTCAAGCACCGCGCGGTCGTCTCGGCCAAGGCCGTCGTCGATGACGCCCTGCTGGTCGTCGGGGGCTCGTCGTACCGGTCGTCCTCGGAGCTCGGCCGGCTCTACCGCGACGTGGCCGCCGGCCTCTTCCACCCCTCCGACCCCGACTCCGCGCACAGCGCCGCGGCGACGGCCTGGCTCGGACCGATCCTTCCCACGGAGTCGCGATGACCCTCCCCCACGTCACCCTCGGCGACGGGCTGACCGTCTCCGCCCTCGGCTACGGCGGGATGAGCCTGAGCGACATCTATGGGGCCGTCGACGACGAGACCGCGCTGGCCACGCTGACCCACGCCGTGGATGCGGGGCTGACGTTCGTCGACACCGCGAACATCTACGGCCAGGGCCGCAGCGAACGCACGATCTCACGTCTGCTGGCCACGCGTCGCGACGAGGTCGTACTCGCCACGAAGTTCGGCATCGCCGGCGGCACGGTCGGTGCGCGCGGCATCCGCGGCGACGCCGCCTACGTCCGTGAGCAGATCGATCTGAGTCTCGCCCGGCTGGGCACCGACCACGTCGACCTCTACTACCAGCACCGCGTCGACCCCGACGTGCCCATCGAGGACACCGTGGGCGCGATGACCGAGCTCGTCGCGGCCGGCAAGGTGCGCCACCTGGGGCTGTCGGAGGCGACGGCGGACGAGCTGCGTCGCGCGCACGCCGTGCACCCGATCGCCGCCGTGCAGACCGAGTGGAGCGTCGTCAGCCGCGATGTGGAGCTGTCGGTGATCCCCGCGGCGGCGGAGCTGGGCGTCGGATTCGTGCCCTACTCGCCGCTCAGTCGCGGATGGCTCTCGGATGCGTTCACGCCCGAGCAGATCGGCCCCGGCGACGGGCGGCCCCGCTTCCCCCGGTTCGCCCCCGAGAACCTGGCTGCCAACGCCGGGCTGCGGAGCGAATTCCGGGAGATCGCGGCGGCGCAGGACCTGACGGGCGTGCAGCTCGCGCTGGCGTGGCTCTTCACCCGGGCCGCGCAGACGGGCGTCACCATCGCGCCGATCCCCGGCTCGCGCTTCGCCGCGCACGTCGACGAATGGATCGCCGGCGCCACCGTCCGCCTCGACGACGCCGTCATGGCCCGGCTCGAACCGTTCGCCGGCCGCATCCATGGCAACCGCAGCTTCGATCGCAACTGGACGAGTCAGCGCGGCGACACGGCGCCCTGACCACGGCACCGTGCGAGGATGGCGAAATGCCCCGCACCCCTGCCGCCCTCCTGAGCGCCGCCGACCAGGAACGCCTGCGTTCGCTGCGCGTCATGAAGGGCATCGCCCTCGGGGCACTCATCCTGCTCGCGATCGTGTTCGTCATCGCGTTCGCGCTCCAGAGCCGGTATCCCTGGCTCGCCTACGTGCGCGCCGCCGCCGAAGGCGGGATGGTGGGCGCGCTCGCCGACTGGTTCGCCGTGACGGCGCTCTTCCGCCGCCCGCTCGGCCTGCCCATCCCGCACACCGCGATCATCCCGACGCGCAAGGACGAGATCGGACGGACGCTCGGCGAGTTCGTCGAGACGAACTTCCTCTCCGGCGACATCGTCCGCACCAAGCTGCAGTCGATGTCCGTCTCCGCCCGGCTCGGCGAGTGGCTCGCGGTGCCGGAGCACGCCGAACGCGTGGCCACCGAGGGCGCCACCATGGCGGCGAACGTCCTCAACGCCCTCAGCGACGACGATGTGCAGGACGTCATCGGCGACCTCGCGCGCGAGCACCTCATCGTCCCGGAGTGGGGTCCGCCGCTCGGCGGGTGGCTCGAGCGGCTCGTCGCCTCGGGAGCCCACCACCAGGCCGTCGACCTCGCGGCCGACAGCATCGCCACCTGGCTCTCCGCCAACCGGCAGTCCTTCGCCGGTCTGATCTCGGGCCGCCTTCCGTCCTGGGTGCCCTCGATGGTGCACAACCTCATCGACGAGGCCGCGTATCACGAGGCGACGAAGTTCGTCTCCGCCGTGCGGGTCGACCCCGACCATCCGGCGCGTCACGCGATCGACGGATATCTCGCCCGGCTCTCCGACAACCTGCAGCACGACCCCGCCACGATCGGGCGGTTCGAGGATGCCAAGACCTCGGTCTTCGACTCCCCGCGGGTGCGCGAACTCGCCGGCGAGGCCTGGCAGACCGCGAAGAACGGCCTCACGCAGGCGCTGCAGGAGCCGACGAGCGGTCTGCGTCGACGCCTCGTGGAGGCGCTCACAGAGATCGGGCAGCGCCTGTCGACCGACCCCGTGCTCCGCGCGCGGGTGGACGGCTGGGTGACGGATGCGGCCGTCTTCCTCGTCGAGCGCTACCGGCACGACATCGCCTCGATCATCACCGAGACCGTCGAGCGCTGGGATCCCGAGGAGACGAGCGAGAAAATCGAGCTCATGGTCGGGCGCGACCTGCAGTACATTCGCCTCAACGGCACCATCGTCGGCTCCCTCGCCGGCCTCGCGATCTTCACGATCGCCCACGCCGTGTTCGGAGCCTGAGGAGCGGAAGTGTCCACGTCGCGCGACGAACTGCTGTTCTCCTACGGCACGCTCCTGCATCCCGAGGTGCAGCTCGACACGTTCGGCCGCCTCCTCGACGCGGACGACGATGTCCTGCCGGGGTTCACGGTGGACTACGCGCCGATCGAGGACCGCCGCGTCGTCGAGCTCTCGGGGCTCGACGTGCACCCCATCCTCCGGCGCACCGGCGACGCCCGCGACAAGGTCGTCGGCAAGGCTCTGGCGGTGACGGCCGACGAGGTCGACGCCGCGGACGAGTACGAAGTCGCCCTCTACACCCGGGTCGCCGTCACGCTCGCGAGCGGACGGCGCGCCTGGGTGTACGTAGGCTGAACCCATCATGATCACCCTCGCCATCGTGCGCCACGCCACCGCGCAGTGGGCCGACGCCCGTACGTCCGACCACGAGCGCCCGCTGAACGCACGCGGACGGCGCGAGGCGCCGCGCATGGCGCAGCTGCTCGCCGAGCGCGGCGTCCGTCCGGACGCACTCCTCGCCAGCGACGCGCTCCGGGCGCGCACCACGGCCGAGGTGTTCGGCGAGACCTTCGGCATCGCCCCCGTCCTGCTGCCCTCGCTGTACGGAGCATCCGCCGACGCGGTGCTCGACACCGCGCGCGAGGCGGCACTGGAGGCCGAACGCGCGACCATCATGATCGTCGCACACGACCCGGGGCTCAGCGAGCTCGCGACGCGCCTGGCCGGTGCAGAGGTGCAGATGACGACGTGCGCCATCGCGAGCTTCGAATGGGACGCGGCCGACTGGGCAGACATCGCGACCGTCGCCCCCAGCCGCTGGCGCCTCGACGCGCCCCGCTGACCGCGATCGGACGACCGCGCTCAGACGACGGCGGCCACCGTGCCGCCGGTCAGTGCGACCAGCTCCGCGAACGTCAGCGGGAACAGCGTGTGCGGTGTCCCTCCCGCCGCCCAGATCTCCTCGAACGCGGCGAGGTCCTCATCGACGATCGTCGTCAGGGGCGCGGGGTGCCCGGTCGGCGCCACTCCCCCGATCGCCTGTCCCGTCGCCTCGCGCACCTGCTCGACGCTGGCCCGCTGGATGCTTTCCCGCCCCAGGCGCTTCGCCAGAGCCGCCGTGTCCACGCGGTGCGCGCCGCTGGTCATCACGAGCAGCGGTTCGCCGTCCGACCAGAAGACCAGGCTGTTGGCGATCGCCCCCACCTCGACCTGCAGCGCGGATGCCGCCGCCGCGGCGGTCGAGGCCGCATCCGGAAGAACACGGATCCCGCCCGTGATCCCGGCAGCCGCGAGGGCATCGGCGACCAGACGGCTTCGCGGCGGCAGGGATGCAGACATGCCCCCAGCGTAGAGCCGCCGGCGAGCGTCCTGGATCACCCCCGCGCGATGACCTCGCCGTGCGGCATCAGGAACCATCCGTCGGCGACGTCGGCCCACGCGCGCCATCCGGCGGCGATCCGCTCGAGACCGTCGCGATCGGTGATGCCGAGGTCGACGGCGTGCTGTGCGAACGACGACTCGAGCGCCCGCTCGGCCCAGCTGTGCCCCCACCACGCACGGTCGGCGTCGGTCTCGAACAGCCACAGCGACGCGCTGGAGGAGACCTCCGCGAAGCCCGCGGCGCGAGCCCACGACTTGAGCTTGCGCCCCGCGGCGGGGTCACCGGCGACCCGGCGGTGCACCTGCAGGTAGACGTCGTGCCACTCCTGCAGACCGGGCAGCATCGGGTACCAGATGACGCCCTCGTAGTCGACGTCGCGCGCAGCCACGAGCCCATCCCCCACGACGCGGCGGAACTCCCGCAGCGCGTCCACGGGTCGGCTGAGGTGCTGCAGCACCTGGTGGGCGTGCACGATGTCGAAGCTGCCGTCGGCGCGGTCGAGCGCGTAGGCGTCCTCGGTGGTGAAGGTGACGTTGTCCAGGCCGTCATCCGAGGCCAGCTGCACGGCGCGCGCGACGACGTCGGCGGCCGCGTCGATCCCGACGACGGATGCCGGCGCCACCCGCCGAGCGATGTCGACGGTGATGGTGCCCGGGCCCGAGCCCACGTCGAGCACACGCACGCCGGGACGGAACGCGTCGGCGACGTAGGCCGCCGAGTTGTCGACGGTGCGCCATTCGTGGGAACGCAGAACGCTGGCGTGGTGTCCGTGGGTGTAGCTGTCGGCCATGCCACGACACTAATTGCCCGTGAATGCGCACGACGACCGTATGACGATCGGCGGGAACAGCGCGGTTCGCGCGCGGTCGGCAGCCCGCTGTCAGCGCGCAGAAGGGCGGTTTCACGCGGAATTCCGCGCCGCCGCATCCGTTACGACACAGGACGCGAGCGACGCGAAAAAGCGCCCGTAAACGAGAAAGAGCCACCCAACATTGGGTGGCTCTTTCACAAAAGAAGTCCGGCGGTGTCCTACTCTCCCACAGGGTCCCCCCTGCAGTACCATCGGCGCTGAGAGGCTTAGCTTCCGGGTTCGGAATGTGACCG